>JALZOQ010000139.1 GCA_030913835.1 Actinomycetota bacterium
GGCCTACCAGGTGCTCTCGCGTCCGGGCCGGAAACGGCTCTACGACCGCATCGGGTATCGCGGCCGCGGCAACGGCGGCTTCGCGAGCGGTTCGCGCGATCCGCTGTACGAGTTCTGGCGCATGCGGCGTCGGCGCGGGACGCAGACCCTCGACGTCGAGCTCGGGCACTTCGAGGCCGCTCGGGGAGCCCGCCGGACGATCGAGGTCGAGGCGCGCGAGTCGTGCCGCGACTGTGGCGGCTCGGGAGCGGCGGAGGGGGCGGAGACCGCGACGTGCGCCGCCTGCGGCGGGTCGGGCCGGCTGAAGAACGTCTCCGCGTCGGGAGCCGGCCGAATGCTCCGCGTCGATCCGTGCCCCGAGTGCCTGGGGACGGGCCGCAGCGCGTCGGCCTTCTGCGCGGGCTGCAAGGGCGTCGGGGATGTCTGGACGGGGAGGCGGATCGACGTGCGCGTGCCGGCGGGGGTGGAGGATGGCGCGCGCATCCGGCTCCCGCACGCCGCCGGGAGCGCGGACGCCTACGTACGCGTGAGGGTGCTCCCGCCGCCGCGCGACCCAGCCTGGATCCGGGTCGGGGCGCTCGTCGCGCTGCTCGTCGCGATCGGCTTTCTCGTCTATCTCCTGCTCCGGTAGGGCCGTCCCTCGATCGAGGGAAGTTCGGCGGGACGCGCAAGATTCGCCACCGGTTCGGCTTCTTACCTCCTGCAAGGCAGTACCGGGTGAGCAGGACACAGTCCGTAGCCCCGGAGCTCCCCCACGCGGAAGCGGTGGCCGCCGTTCCTTCCGCGACAGGCGCCGATCGTCGAGGGCCGCAGTCGACGATCGGCGCCACTTTTTTAGAGTGGGGCGGCATGACGGAGATTCGCCCTGCTGTGCAGCGTGTCGCGGCGCTCTACGACGTCCACGGGAACCTCCCGGCGCTCGAGGCGGTGCTGGCGGAGGTCGAGGCCGACGCGATCGTCGTCGGCGGGGACATCGCCTCCGGCCCGATGCCCGAGACGCTGGAGAGGCTGCAGGCGTTCGGCACCCGCGTCCACTTCGTGCGCGGAAACGCGGACCGCGTGCTCGACTTCGCCGGCGCGAATGACGGGGAAGTCTGGGTCCAGAGTCGGCTCTGGGTGGCCGAGCGGCTCGGCGGGGCGCAGCTCGCGTTCCTTGCGGGCCTGCCGCTGGACGTCACGCTTGAGGTCGAAGGGCTCGGCCCGGTGCGCTTCTGTCACGGGGCGCCCGGCAGCGACGAGGCGGTGATCACGCGCGTGACGAGCGAGGAGCGGCTGCGCGGCTTGCTCGCCGGCGTCGAGGAGCCCGTCATCGTCTGCGGGCACACGCACATTCAGTTCGACCGCGTCCTCGATGGGATCCGCGTGCTCAACGCCGGCAGCGTCGGGGCGCCGTACGAGGGCCGCCGCGGCGCGTACTGGCTCGAGCTCGGGCCGGACGTCACGTTCCGTCGGACCGAGTACGACGTCGAGGCGGCGGTGGCCGCGATCAGCGCGACCGGCTATCCGAACGCTGAGAAGTGGAACCGCCAGATTCTCGAGGAGGATCCAGGCACAGCCGACCGGATGAGCGCGCTCATCGAAGGGAACTGAGCGCTAGGTCACTCGGAACGTGCCCTTCATGCCCGTCGCGGCGTGGGGGTCGCACTGGTACGTGTACGTGCCCTTCCGCAGCGTGATCGTCCAACTCCGCTCGCCCCTGAAGGCGACGGTCGTCTTCCTGTTCAGACCCGGCCCTTTCAGGTGGAAGTTGTGGAATGCCGACTTGTCCTGGATCTTGATCGTGTACGTGCCGCGCCTGATCGTCTTGAGAGCCAGGCCGGCCTTCTTGACCTTGATCGTGAAGCCCGGCCCGACCTCGCCGACGAGCCCGGCGGACTTCGCGTGACCGGCTGCTCCGACCCCGGCGAGCGCGAGAGCGAGGAGGGCGCCGGCCGCGAGTGCCACAAGCGATTTCATCGTGCCTCCTTGTGCTGGGAACGAACACAAGGGGATACGCCTCGTCGCCGCGCAGCGGATTTATGGGCCGTACGAATCGAGCGGCGAGGGTGAGATTCGAACTCACGGAGGACTTGCGCCCTCAGCGGTTTTCAAGACCGGCCGCCGTGGCGTCCGAACCCGCTTGGCGTGACGCTTCCGCGGATCGACCGGTATACGTGCGCCACGCGGCGCGCCAGCTGGCGCGGGTCAGAGACGACGCCGGCCTTCCGCCTCGTGACCGAACCGGGCCGTCCTACTCATTTAGTAGGTCGTCGTCACGAACTCCATCCGCAAGCTCGCGGATCCTGATGACCCTCACCTGCGGTGCTAGCCTCGACTCCCGCGCCTCCGGCCTCGCCCCGTTAGGAATGACGATGATCCCACGCTGCGCCTGAAACAAACGGAGCTGATTGTGGATGCGGTCTGCCGCGCGTCGGATGGGTACAGCCTTAGGCGTTGGTTTCGTCATAAAAACCGCTTCGACCACGATTCGCCCGTGTTGAGACACGATCAAGAAGTCGACCACTACTTGCATTCCGGTCTGGGGCCGAGTCGCGCGAGCGTTCCGACGAACCTCCGCCTTGTCGAGCAATGGTCGCAACGCCTCGAAGACTTCGTTTTCGAATGCTCGCGACGCGACACGGGAAAGCCCGCGGAGAAACGTCACGGCAGAGCTGCGTATTGATGCAGCTTGTTCGGGTTTGAGTTCGCGATAGCGAGCGGCACCGGCGGTGAGTGCCAACAAGCTGTTCGCCAGGGTTGCGAGCCGCGCGTCGAGATACCGACGGTATTGAAGTCGAGCAACTACTGATTCGATGGATGGTGGTTGCTCGTCGAAGACGACGGAGTAAAGATCCACCAGTGCTTCGACGACGCGGGCGCGATCTTCGGCCACTGCGGTGATCGGGTCGACGAGTACGAGGTCGGCCTCGCGCTCTGATCCAACCGGCACCTCTTCGGGTTCGTCTTCCCTCTCGTCCTCGGGCTCGGACGGCGTTTCGGCCTCAACCGTCGCTGCAATACCTGCCGTTTCGCGGACTCCGCGGTCGAGCTTGATCTTCTGACCGAAGAGGTCGACCTCTTCGATGTGCGGAAGGAGGAGCGCGACGAGAACGAACGCAAGAAGACCGAGAGTGGTCGTGTCAACGAGAAAGGTCTCCGGGATCAAACCGTGTAGGAGGAGAAGCAGCACGCCTGCCGTCACGAGCACGATCCGCAGCCATTCGACCTTGATCTGCTCGGGCCGGAACGGGAGCCATGACGGCCAGGAGAGCTTTCTCGGCAACGGCGCGTCATGGTTGCTCCCGTCGGGATGGTCGGGCGGAGACGCTGGCGTGTCGGCCACTACGTAAAGACGCGGTCGGCGTTGTCGGCAAACCCGCTGGACGTCGGCCATACGACGTGAATGTCATACGTATGGAGCAGTTCTTCGAGGTAGGGTCGAGCGCGTTCGGGGAGCAGGACCGCCCGTCTGGCTTCCGGTGCGAACCGTCCGTAGTCGAGAACCTGGGCGAGGGCCATTCGTACGGCCGCCCTCGTCCCAGTGCCCTTCGCTTCCACGATGTTCTCCCGCGTCTCGTCGTAGACGTCGTTGCGGAGTGCGTTCGCCTCACCGGTCGGCACAACTCGAAGAAGACCGACAGAACTTCCGCGGTTTCGCAGGTACGTGGCGTACGTGCGCACCAACGTCTGCTCCCGACGCTGGACTTCGTACGGCTGGGCCGGAGGTTGGGCCGTTGAGTGTGTTACATGCTGCTCCACGACCGGAATCACCGAGACCAAGGGATCTCCTCCTTCAAGCACAGCCTCCATTTCTGTGTCCGACAAGCCAGGCGGGAGCCGCCGGTTGTCGCGGGGGTCTCGAACGACAGGACCGCTAGGCACCAGCTTGAAGACCAACACCTGACGGAGGTCCGGCCGTACGTGTGGCCGGGCATCGGCCGGAGTCTTCCACCTGGCACGGGGCGGCGCCGCCGTCGCCCTGACATCGCGCTTCCGAGTCCGGCGCGTGAGAGCATCGATCCCGCGATGCCTGCGGCGTCTTTGGAGGATCTGCGCGTGCGTGTCATGTCACTCTCGCGTCGAAGGTAAGCACGCGGATGAATCCCGTCCCGTGGCACTTGTCGCGCGGCTTGAATCCGCCGATGTCGGCGATGTCGATGCCGCCCTTCTCCAAGCCGTCCGGGAGCCGACGAAGCACGCGCCCAGAATGGCATCGCGATCGCGAGAGTCCATCGCGAAGAACCGTGGATCGTTGCACAACACGGAGCCGGATCGGCCGATCTCCCGCTCCGCTGACCACTACCTCGCCGAGGGGCTCCTCGGCGCGACCGTAGACGCTCGTGTAGATGCTGATCCTCGCGTACTGCCCACTGCCGACGTCGCGGATCTGACCGCGGACGTGCGCGCCGAGCGGCTGCCAACTCGGGTTATCGAGGACGACCGCGAACCGGAGCCGTTGGCCGGCCGCGGCCGTACCTGCAGTCTCCCACGGCGCCCCGGGGCGAATTTTACGGAAGCGGATGACCTGCCCTTTCGCAAGCTGCCCTTCTTGAGAGGGAACGCTGAAAACTCCCGAGAAGCTGATCCGAAGCGTCTTCCCAGCTTCAAGGCGGCCGATGCGAAAGATCGGCCCTGGCGAGCTGCTCTCGATGTCAGTAGTCGGTAGCGGCAATGGCCCCACCATCGGTCGCGGCCGTGCCGTCTCGTCGGTCGTCAATGTGAAGCTATCGAGGTCCCAGAACATCGAGTGGAGGCCTCCGCTCTGGGGCCGGATCTGTACTTCGCCGATGCGGAGCGACGCGGGTTCATCGTTAATCCCGACAAGCACCACGACAGGACGCGGCGCGTCGCCGTAATTCGCCCGGAAGACGACTGGCTGCATCGTGAGGGCAGGTGTTGCGTCTGTGCCGGTGTTCCGGATCCGAAGTTCGAAGGCGAGGCGATCTGTCGCGTCGGCGAGGATTGACGCGCCCCGACGGTGGCCCCATGAGTCGTTCCTAACCTGCAACGCGCTTTCAAGCGTGATTTCCTTGCCTGCCTGGGCCGTAGTAATCGATGACTGTTGTCTCTCGCCCGCCGTTGACCGAGAGGACCCGCGATCGAACAGCGTGGCGACGGTGGCCGCAGATCCGAGAGCTGTGAACAGCAGCGTGATCACAGCGATACGCAGCGGGAGTGGCCGCGGCCACCACCACCGATCGGCGGTCTCCGGACTCAGGCTTATCACGGGGACGCGAACCGGCACGTCGTCACCCTCGAGAAGTACGTCGGCGTCGAGACCGGCGCGCGTTTCGACTAAACCGCGCACCACGCCACGACGCGTGCCTCCCGATGCGTGGACGACAACCTGCGCCCCAGGGCGGATTTCGTCTTTCCGACGTTGGCGCACGCGCCGAGCGTACGACCCGGGGTGCCTGGAGGCCAGCAGGAGCCTCACCGCGAGCAGAGGAAGGGCTCGCACGCGATTCTCGCCCTACGCGCCAGACGCGCGCCAGTCATCGCCCAGGGAGGCGGCCCCCAGCGGCTTCAGACGGAAGGGGCACGAGATCGCCGCGCGGGATCCGACAACGACGATCGGACATGAAACGGCTTCGGCTTCAAAAGCGGCGGGGGTGGGATTCGAACCCACGGGCGACCTTTTCGGCCGCCAGCGGTTTTCAAGACCGCCCCGTTCGGCCGCTCCGGCACCCCGCCGTGGCGGGATTGTCGCAGGGGCGGCCGGCTAGCGCTCGATACGCGTCGGGGCTCCGAAGCCATACAGGACTTCCGGCACCCCGCCCTGGAAGTTCTCCAGGATCGCCAGCACCGCCCTGTCGGTCACGGCCGTCCCGTTCAGCGTGTGCACGTATTCGAGCCCGCCGTTCTCCTTCCGATACCGGATCCCGAGCCGCCGGGCCTGGAAATCGGTCGTGTTCGAGCACGAGGTGATCTCGCGGTAGCGGCCCTGCGACGGGAACCACGCCTCGATGTCGTACTTCTTCGCGGCCGAGTCGCCGAGGTCGCCCGCCGCAACGTTGGCCACGCGGTACGGGAGGCCGAGCTCCTGCACGATCCGCTCCTCGACCTCGAGCATCCGCTCGTGCTCGTCCCACGAGTCCTCGGGTCGCACGAACGCGAACAGCTCGACCTTGTTGAACTGATGGACGCGGAACATCCCGCGCGTGTCGCGGCCGGCGGCGCCGGACTCGCGGCGAAAGTTCGTGGAGAAGGCGCTGTAGCGAAGCGGTACCTCCTCGAGGATCTCGCCCATGTGGAGGCCGGCGAGCGCGACCTCCGAGGTGCCGGTCAGGTAGAGGCCGTCCTTCTCGATGCCGTAGATGTTGGACGCCTCGGTCGGGAAGAAGCCGGTGCCGTACATGGCCTCCTCGCGCACGAGGATGGGCGGGATGATCGGCGTGCAGCCGGCGCGCACCCCGTGCTCGATCGCGAAGCGGTACAGCGCGAGCGCGAGCAGGGCCGTGTCGCCGACGAGATAGCCGAAGCGCGAGCCCGAGATGCGCGCCGCGCGCTCCATGTCGAAGCGCCCGATCTCGGTGTGCTCCTTCGTCTCTGCGAGCTCCGGCGGCTCGCCCCAGCGGTGGATCTCCTCGGCGTCCTCCTCCGTGTCGCCGTCGGGCGCCGACTCGTGCGGTGGGTTCGGCACTGCACGCAGGAGGTCGTCGCGCGCGGATTCGGCCGCGGCGAGCGCTTCCTCCAGGAGGCGCAGCTCCTCTTTCAACGCCTTCAGCTGTTCGATCTGCTCCGGCGTCGGCTTGCCGTCGAGCTTCTGCCGGGCGCGCAGATCGTCGACGGCGGGAACGAGCTGTCGCCACCGTTCGTCTGCTGCGAGTAGCTGATCGAACTCGTCGGCCTTGCCCTTGCGTGCGAGGGCTTTGCGGTACTCGTCCGGATTCGCGCGCGCGGCCTTGAGGTCGATCATGTCTTGGAGTCTAGGAAGGCTTCGATCGTTTGTGCGACTCCTTCTTCGTCTACGGAGGGGCAGACGAGGTCGGCGACCTTCAGCACGCGCTCGTGCGCGTTCGCCACGGCAACGCCGTAGCCGGCCCATTCGAGCAGCTCGACGTCGTTCTCGCCGTCCCCGAACGCGACCGTCTCGGCGGCCGTGAAGCCGAGGCGCTCGGCGAGGAAGGCCATGCCCGACGCCTTCGTCACGTCGGGGTGGGCGAGCTCGAGGAAGTACGGCAGCGACTTAGAGATGTAGAGCCGGTCGTGGAAGCGCACTTTCAGCCGAGCTTCGAGGCCGTCCAGCACCTCCGGATCCTCGATCACGACCAGCTTCGTCGGCGGCCGGTCCAGCCAGTCGAGCAGCCGGCCGACGACGTGCAGCTCGAGGTTCTGAAAGTCGGCATAGCGGCCGGCCTCGGGCGTGACCTCTGCGACGTAGAGCTCGTCGTCGACGTAGCAGTTCAACCCGAACCCCTCCTCCTCCACCGCGGCGATCCCCTCGCGCGCGAGCTCGAGCGGGATCGGCACGTGGCGCAGGAACTCGCCGGTCGAAGGGGCGGCGACGACCGCGCCCTGGTAGCAGACGGCCGGGTCGTCGAGCCCTGCTTCCCGGAGGTAAGGCCGGACGGAGCGGAACATGCGGCCGGTGACCACGACGACGTGGAGCCCGGCCTCGCGCGCTGCGCGGATGGCCGCCCGCGTGCGCGGGCGCAGCACGCCGTCCTCGGCGATCAGCGTCCGGTCGAGATCGCACGCGAGCGCCGCGACCTCGCGCGGGAAGTCGCCGGGGAGCCTCAGGGCTTGGTCAGGAACGCGACGAGATCGGCGATTTCCTGATCCGACAGCTGGCCGCCGTAGCTCGGCATGACGCCTTCCTGGAAGCCCGGCACCAGGTATGCATCGGGGTTCTTGATCGAGGTGCTCACGTAGGCCGGCAGCGGGCCCTGGTCGGCCTCCTCCGCGTGAGCGGCGAGGTCGTCGAGATCAGGCCCGACTTTCCCGGAGGTGCCGGCCGGCTTGTAGACGTGGCAGCCGCCGCAGCCGGTCGAGACGAAGAGCGCCTTGCCCTTCGTCGGATCTCCCGTGAGCGACGCGCTCTGATCCTCGGGCAGCGTCCCCATCACGGTCTCGGGGAGAGGCGACACCACCTTCTTCTTGCGCCCAGGCGGGTCGCACGCCGTCAGCAGGAGTGCGAGCGCGAGGAGCAGCAGGACATGAGCGCGACGCATCGCGGCGAGTGTAGTGAACGTCCGGGCGGGAACGCCGCGGGAACCGAAGCGCGAGCTCAGACGCGTCCCGGCCGGCGTGCTCGCTCCCACGACCAGAGCGCCGCGCAGGCCGCGAATCCGAAGAGCGAGACGTCGCGGGGCGAGTCATTGACGAGCATCGAGACGAGGATCGTCGCGCCGAAGGCCTCGAGCAGCGGCGTCCTCGGGCGACGGAGGACGAGGATCGCGATCGCGAGCAGCGACCCGAGCACCATCGCGAAGCTTCGCCAAGTGGACATGGCCGAGCTGTAGGAGAAGTGCAGGCGGTGGCCGAGGTCGCCGAGGAGCGCCGACGGCCCGTCGC
>JALZOQ010000158.1 GCA_030913835.1 Actinomycetota bacterium
GCTCCAGCAGCTCGTAGGACGAGTAGACCGTGTCCTCGGTAGGCCCGTACATGTTGTGCACACGCTCGATGCCCGTCTCCGCGTAGACCCGGTCGACGAGAGCCCGGGGGAAGGGCTCGCCGCCGAGGTTCAGCGTGCGCAGGAGGGGCGGCACCGCGCCGCCGTGGAGGAGCTCCGCGATGATCGACGGAAACGTCGCCATGAACCGGCCCTCGGCCGCGGCGGGATGGTCCGACACGTGCAGCGCGTCTTCTGCGACGAGCACCCGGCCGCCCCGGCCGAGGGTCGCGAAGATCTCGAGCAGGGAGAGGTCGAAGCAGATCGAGCTGACGGCGAACACCCCCGACAGGTCCTCCGGGAGCAAGACGGCCGGCGACCAGGCGGCCAGGGAGACGACGCTGCGGTGCTCGATCGCCGCTCCTTTCGGCTTGCCGGTCGAGCCCGACGTGTAGATCAGCGCGACGAGGCTCCGCTCGTCGAGGGCGAGGGCTGGGTCATGGTCGGGATAGAGCAACGGGTCGTCACCGTGCGCGCCGACGAGCAAGCGCGGCGGGCCGTCCATGGGCAAGCGGTCTTCGAGCGTTCGCTCGGTGACGAGCAGCTCCGCGCCGGCGTCTCCGAGGGCGAACGCGATCCGCTCGGGCGGGAAATCCGGTTCGACGGGCACGTAGAAGCCGCCCGCTTTCAGCACCGCGAGCATCACGGCGACCATGTCGGTCGAGCGTTCGAGGCAGATCCCCACCGGCGTCTCCGGCGAGACGCCGCGCTCGATCAGCGCGTGCGCCAGGCGATTCGCGCGGCCGTTGAGCGCTGCGTAAGTCCACGTCCCCCCGCGGTCGACGACGGCCGGCGCATCCGGCGTCAGGCGCGCCTGTTCCTCGAACAGCTCGTGCACGAGGCCGGCCGACTCGAATGCGGTCTCGTTCCAGTCGACGAGCAGGCTGTGTCGTTCCGACGGCGTGAGCACGTCGAGCGAGGCCACGTCCGTCTCGGGCCTCGCGGCGGCGTTGGCGAGCAGCGTCTCGAAGTGACCTGCGAACCTCGCGATCGTCGACTGGTCGAAGAGGTCGGTGCTGTACTCCCAGGTGACGACGATGCCGCCGCGGCTCGGCCGCACCGAGACGGCCAGGTCGAACTGGGTCTTGCTCGGCACGGGCTCGGCCGGTAGCTCGAGAGGCGGTCGATCCGGCTCCGATCCCTCGGCCTCGATCTCGTCTTGCAACGCGAACATCAGCTGGAAGACCGGGTGGTGTCCCAGGCTGCGGTCCGGCTGCAATGCGTCCACGACCTGTTCGAACGGCACGTCCTGGTGCCGGTAGCCGGCGAGCACCTCCTCGCGGACATCTGCGAGCAGCCGGAGGAACGACGGCCTGTCGGACAGGTCGACCCGCAACGCCAGTGTGTTCGCGAAGCAGCCGATGAGCAGCTCGGCGTCGGGATGGCGGCGGTTTGCGGTCGGCGTGGCGACGACGAGATCGTCCGATTGGGAGAGCTGGTGCACGACGCCGAAGAAGCCTGCGAGCAGCGCCATGAAACGCGTGGCACCTTCCCGCCGAGCGAGGCGGCCCAGCGCTTCGGTCACGTCGGGCGGAATGACCGAGAACCAGGTTGCGCCGCGGTGAGTCTGCACGCTTGGCCGAGGGCGATCGGGCGGGAGCTCGGTGAGCGCGGGCGCGCCTCGCAGCCGCGTGACCCAATGCGTCAGCTGTCGATCGAGCACTGGGCCCTGAAGCCATTGTCGCTGCCAGAGGGCGTAATCGGCGTACTGGACCGGAAGTGGGTCGAGCGGCGACTCGCGGCCGGTGGCGAAGGCCGCGTGCAAAACCCGCAGCTCCCGCTCGAACACGCCGAGCGACCATCCGTCCGCGACGCTGTGGTGCATCGCGACGACCAGCACGTGCACGTGCGCGGAGAGGCGCGCGAGGCGGACGCGTAGCAACGGACCGTGCTCGAGGTCGAACGGGAGCTGGGCCTCATCGGCGATCGCCTGACGCAACCCGGGGCTCGGATCTGCCCAGCCGGAGAAGTCGAAGCTCGGCATGGGGATCGAAAGGGACGGGGCGATCGACTGGAGGAGGCCTGTCTCGGACGCGGCGAAAGTCGTCCGGAGCGCCTCGTGCCGTTGCACGATCTCGTTGACGGCGCGCTCGAGGGCGGCGGGGACGCACAGCCCCCGGAACGTGACGAGCGACGTGATGTTGTAGGCGGTGTTGCCGGGCTGGAGCTGGTCGAGGAACCACAGCCGGCTCTGGGCGAACGACGCGCGTAGCTTCCGGTCGCGCAGCGCCGGCTCGAGCGCGGGCCGGTCGGGGTCCTCCTCGTCGTCGCTCGGGGCGTCCAACCGCGCTGCGAGCTGGGCGACGGTCGGGCACTCGAACGCGTCTCG
>JALZOQ010000175.1 GCA_030913835.1 Actinomycetota bacterium
GGCCAGGGGCGGTCCGACGCCGTGCGCACCGAAGCCGATTCGGATGATCGCGTACGCGCCCTTCCGCGCCAGCTGGCGCGCGACCTCTTCGACGAGCGGCCGGCCCAGGTGGGACGAGCCGACGACGACCTGCCAGCCGGGCTGGACGTCGAGGCAGGTCTCGACGAGCAGCTTGGCGTAGGACTCGATGCGCGGATCGGGCATTCCGGATCTCCTAGGCGGGGACGGGCTCTTCCTCGAACACGCCTTGCGGGAACGCGACGATCAGGACCTCACACGGCGCCTTGCGCAGAACGTACTCGACCGTCGGCGAGAAGAACCGGGACTGCCGTCGCCACCGCGGCGCGGAGCCGAGCATCACGAGGTCGACACCGAGCCGGCCCGCCTCCGCGACGATCGCCTCCCCAATCGAGCGCGCCTCGATCGTGTGGCCCTCCACCTCGACGCCGTAGTCGGAGCCGAGCAGCTTCGCCTCGGCAATCGCCGCAACCGCCTGTTCCTCCTCCTCGGCCGACGCCTCGCCGAGCGGGCGGTCGAGCGGCACGCGGACGACGTGCAGCGCGTGCACCTTCGCCTGCGAGTCCTGGGCGAGCTTCACGGCTGTCGCGACCATCTCCTCGCCGATGTCGCTGAGCTTGAGCGGGACCAGGATGCTCGAAAAGGTCGCCTCTGGGGGCAGGTCCTGCTCGCTGGTCGCGACCACGTGCTCGGTCAGGCCCTCGCCGTGCGAGACGCGCGTGGCCGTGTAGACGATGAATCCGGCGACGAGCCACGCGGGTCCTGCGTAGCGGGCGCCCTCGTGCGTCGCCAGCGCGACGATCCAGATCGCGAACGTCAGCACGGCGCCGACGATGCTCGGGAGCGGCACCTCCGTCCCGCGAAAGCGCACGCCGAGCGGGACTTTGAACGGACGGGTGCGCGCCGGCTGGCTGAACCTGAGCTTGATCACGGCCAGCTGCGCGGCGGTGAACGCCAGCAGGATCCCGAAGCTGAACAGAGACGCCAGGAAGGCGACGGGCTCGTCCAGCCGAGCCGTGACCAGCACGAGGACGGTCGCGATCGCGGCCGCCGAGGCGAGCGCGGCCGGCGACGCGAGGGTGCGGCGGTGCAGGCGCCCGTACGTGCGCGGGAGTTGCCCGTGCTCGCCGAGCGAGTAGGCCAGCCGCGTGAAGCCGGAGATCGACGTCGTGGCGGCCGCAATGAGGATCAGCGCGGCGGTCACGCCCACGTACACGCGTAGCGGCCCCCCGAGCCAGCCGGGCAGGTGACCGCTCAGTGCGTCCACGATTCCCATCAGCGGCGCGCGCAGCCACTCCGTGCCGAGCAGGGTCGTACCGTTCTCAGGCGGGAAGGCGGAGAGGCCGACGAGCGCGATCAGTACGTAGAGCGCGACCACGAGCCCGACCGCGCCGAAGATGGCGCGCGGAATGTCGATCCCGGGCCGACGCGTCTCCTCGGCGAAGTTCGCGATCGTCTCGAGCCCCGTGAACGCGAGCATCGCCAGGGGCAGCGCGAACGCGATCCCGTACCAGGTCGGCGAAGTCCCGAGATCGGTGCCCCGCGTGACCGCGTCCGTGGAGAAGACGAGGGCAAAGCCGAGCACGACGAGTAGGAGCTGCGTGAACAGGTCGAGGACCGCGACCACGATCACGAACATGTAAAGGCGCGAGCGCCGCACGAGCCGGACCAGCGCGATCGCCCAGATGGCGGTGATGGCCATCACGACGTTCCAGGGCGACTCGCGCAGGCTCTCGATCCCAAAGGCGCGCGAGACGTAGTTGGGCAAGAACAGCGACGAGAGCGCGATCACGATCAGGTAGTCGAGGAAGATCGCCCAGCCGGTCACGAAGCCGATCAGGTCATTGAAGGCGATTCGGACGAACGTCGCTGCGCCGCCGGTTTCGCGGATCGACGACGTGCCTTCCGCGTAGGAGAGCGTGACGAGGAGGAACAGGAGCCCCGCTGCGAGCAGAACGACGGGCGTGAGTCCGAGCGCGTGGAGCGCGATGATTCCGAGCGCGAAGTAGATCGACGAGCCGATCTCGCCGTACGCCACGGAGAAGAGCGCCGGAGCGCCCAGAACGCGTTGCAGCCGGGGCAGCTTGCGAGCCACGTTAACCGTCGAAAATGCTTCGCATTTCCGCCGGAGCTTAGTTTCTCGCGTCGCTGCGCTCGCGACAACCGGCGGCGGCTAACGCCGCCGAAGAACGTACAAGCGACCGGCGCCGAGGGCGGCGAAGAGCACGCCGATGACGTAGCCGATCCCCCCGCCGCGGAGCGCCGTGACGACGATCATCGCGACGCCCAGTCCGATGAACGTCACTGAGAACGCGGCGATCGCGATCCGGTAGGCCTTCACGCTGCCTGCCGCGACGCGGCCACCATCACGCGGCAAGGCGCGTGCTTGAGCACGAAGTCGACGGTGTCGCCGAAGATCGCCTTCCCGACGCGACGGCCGCCTCGCGGCGAGCCCATGACGATGATCTCCGTCTGGCGCCGCGTCGCCTCATCGACGATCGCGCGCCCGGCCTTGCGCGCGCGCACGAGGCGCGTCGCCACGTCCACGCCGTACGAGTCGCCGATCGCCCGCGCCTCGTCGAGCTGCTCGTCCGCGCGGTCCTCCTGCTCCTCGACCCGCGCGTCAAGCGGCAGTTCCAGCGGCAGCTCGATCACGCTCAGCGCCGCGATCGTCGCGCGACGCTCAGTGGCGAGGCGGCACGCGACGTCCATCGCCTCGTCCGACTGCGGGCCCCCGACGACCGGGACGAGGATGCTTCGGTACTCGAGCGCGATCGCGGGGCCGACCGGCAGCGGCAGCCGGGTGGTCTCGCGCACGCCGACGCCGAGCCGGCGCCGATAGAGGACGTAGCCGACGAGCCCGAAGGCAAGCCACCCGAGCCCCGCCCAGCGCGGCCCGGGCTTCTGGATGACCACCACGAGCCAGGCGGCGGCAGTCCCCAGCCCGCCGAGGATCGCGAACACTGGCCAGTCGACACCGCGGATCCTCACGCTCGGCCGGACGCGGTAGCCGGGCTCTCCGCGGCGGTCCTTCACGCGCAGCGCGACGATCGCGGCGTGGGCGATCGTGAACGAGAGCATCGCGCCGAACGCGTACATGTCCCCGAGGAACGTCGTCTGGCCCGGGAGCAGGACGATGATCGAGACGATCCCCGCGAAGATGATCAGCGACAGCCAGGGCGTCTTGAAGGTCGGGTGCAGGCGCCGGAAGATCTCCGGCAGCTGGCGGTAGCTCGCCATCGAGTACGTAATCCGCGACGCGCCGATCACGCCGGCGTTCGTCGCGATGAAGAGGATCGTCGCCGCGAGAACGCCGACGTAGAGCTCCGCCACGGTCAGCGCCATCCCGTGCAGGCCCATGTTCTCGACGAGGCCGAGCACCGGGTCGTTCGCGAAGCCGCCCTCCTCCGGCGGCAGACCGAGCTTCGTGACGAACCCGTCCGGCCCGCTCTCCACCGGCAGCGCCGACAGGGCGATCACCGGCAGCGTGAAGTAGATCGCGAAGACGGCGACGGCGACCCAGGTGATCGAGCGCGGGATGTCGCGCGGCGGGTCGCGGGCTTCCTCCGCCAGATTCGAGACGGTCTCGATTCCGGTGTACGCGATCATTGCGATCGGGATCGCGAGGAAGAAGTCGCCCCAGGTAGGCGCGACGCCGAAGTGGAGGTTCGCCTCGAAGACGAGCTGCGGGCTGAAGATCAGCACAAACCCGAGCGCCACGAGCAGGAGCTGCGTAGCGAAGTCGATGACGGCGAGGAGGATGTTGAGCTTGGCCGCCTCCTTGATCCCGACGATGTTCAGCAGGACCAGGAGCACGATCACGATCGCGCCTCCGACGATGTCCCACGGGTTGCGCTTGAGCGGCTCCCAGAAGATCGCGAGGTAGTGGGGCACGAAGAACGCCGAGATGGCGATCGTGATGATGTAGTTCAGCATCTGCGCCCAGGCGGCGAAGAAGCTGAGCAGCTCGTCGAAGGCGTGCCGCGCAAAGGACGAGGAGCCGCCAGCCTCGGGGTATCGCACGGTTCCTTCTGCGTAGGTCGCGGCGGTCGCGGCGAAGATCAGCCCGGAGATGACGAAGACGAGTGGCGTGAGCCCGAGCGCGATCCCCGCCACGAGCCCCAGCGCGTAGTAGATCGAGGAGCCCACGTTCCCGTACGCAGTCGCGAAGAGCGCGGGCGTCCCGAGGACTCGCTCGAGGCCCTGCTGCCTACGTCGCCGCCGCGGCACGGCGGGACTCTAGTCCTCTGTCCGGCGCGAGGCGTTCGGGAGGCTTTAGCCTGCCGCGGACATGAAGATCCTCATCATCGGCGCGGGTCAGGTCGGCGCGACAGTGATCGGAGCGCTCCACGACGCGCACGAGCTGACGGTGCTCGACGTGGACGCGGGGCGGCTCAACGCGCTCTCGCACCGGCACGACGTGAAGATCGTCGAGGGTAGCGGCACGAGCCGGCGCAGCCTGCAGGAGGCGGGTCTCCCGGAGATGGACCTGTTGATCGCGTGTACGTCCCGCGACGAGGTGAACGTGATCGCCGCGCTGTTCTCGAAGAAACTGTCGCCCGAGACGAAGACGATCGTCCGGACGACGAACATGGAGTACCTCGAGGTCTGGCACGAGCGCCAGCTCGACGTCGACTTCATGGTCTCATCCGAGCTGGAAACGGCGCACGCGGTCTCGGCGATCATCGGGATCCCGGCAGCGCGGCAGACAGACGTGTTCGCGGACGGCCAGGTGCAGATCGTCGAGTTCGACATCGCGCCCGTCCAGCAGGTGGACAGGGGCAGGCGACTCGTCGAGGCGGCGAAGCGACGGCACGCGCGTGGAAGAGACGAGGTGATCGGCCGGCGGCTCCGCGAGGCGCAGATTCCGAAAGACTCGAAGGTGGCGAGCATCATCCGTGGGGACCAGCTGATCGTCCCGCGCGGCGACGAGGAGATCCGCGACGGCGACCGCATCATCGTGATCGGCTCGCCCGAGGCGGCGCGCGAGTGGAGCGAGCTGATCGCGCCCGACGCGAGGCGCGTCGACGACGTCGTCATCTACGGGTGCGGCCGGATCGGCACGGCGGTGGCACGGGTGCTCCTCGACCAGAACCTCCACGTGAGGATGGTCGAGACGGATCGAGCGCGCGCGCAGCAGACCGCGGAAGAGCTGCCGGACGCACGCATCTTCAACGCGACCGGCCTCGACGCCGACTTTCTGGAGCGCGAGCGAATCGGCAACGCCCGCGCGGCGATCTTCGCGATGCGCGACGACGCGAAGAACCACTACGCGGCGACGCTCGCGAAGCTCCACGGCGTCGACTTTACGATCGCGATCGTCCACGACGCGGTCTCGATCCCCGTGTTCGAGCGCGCCGGGATCGACGTGGCGCTCAACCCCCGCGAGGTGACGGCGGAGGAGATCGTCCGGCACGCGCACGACCCGCGCACGCAGCAGGTCGTGATGCTCGAGGGCGACCGGTACGAGGTTCTTGACGTCTACGTCCGGCCCGAGAGCACGCTCGTGGACAAGCCGTTTCGCGAGCTGCCGATGACGGGGGCGCTGATCGGGGCGATCATCCGCGGCGGCAAGGCGGTCTTCCCGCACGGCGACGACGTGCTCATGCCGGGCGACCGCGTGATCGTCTTCACGGAGGCGCGGAGGGCCGCGGAGGTGGAGGCGGCTCTGTGAAAGCGCTCTCCGTGGCACGGCTTCGGCGTGCCGCCAGACGGGAGACGCTCGGCGTGAACGTGGGTGCGTCGCTCAACCTCGTCGGCGCGCTCGTCAAGTACCTCAGTCTTGCGTTCCTCTTTCCCGCCGCAGTCGCGCTTGTCTACGGCGAGTCGCCGCGGCCGTTCCTGCTCTCGCTCGCGATCGGCAGCGGGCTCGGGTGGGGCCTCGAGTTCGTGACGCGCGGCAAGGAGCAGGTCGGTGTCCGCGAGGGGTTCCTGATCGTCTCGCTTACGTGGCTGTTGGCGGCGGGGATCGGCGCGTTGCCGTTCCTCCTCGCGGACGAGGCGCAGTTCGCCAGCCCGATCGACGCGTACTTCGAGGCGATGTCGGGCTTCACGACCACGGGTGCGAGTGTGCTGACCGACATCCCCGCGGTGTCGCGGTCGCTACTGATGTGGCGTCAGTTCAGCCAGTGGCTCGGAGGCATGGGGATTATCGTCCTCGCGCTCGCCGTCCTGCCGCGGCTCCGCGTCGGCGGCCGCCAGCTCTTCGAGACGGAGGCCCCTGGGCCGGAGCTCGAGCTGACGAGCACGATCCGCGACACCGCCCGGAAGCTCTGGTTGCTCTACATTGGCCTCACGGTTGCGTGCATCGCCATCCTCGTCGGCCTCGGCGCCGGCGGCGGCGCGAAGAGTATGAACCTCTACGACGCGACGGCGCACGCGTTTACGACACTCCCGACGGGGGGCTTCTCCACACGTGCGCGCGGGCTCGAGGAATTCAACGGCTCGGCGCAATGGACCTTGACGGTGTTCATGCTGATCGCAGGCGCCAACTTCGCGCTGCTCTACGTCGCACTCCTCCGGGGGCGCGTGGCGAGGCTCTTCCGCGACGAGGAGTTCCGGCTCTACCTTGCGCTGCTCGCGGTGGCGACGGGGGTGCTCACGGTGTTCCTTGTCCAGGAGGACCTCCACCATGGGGAGGCGGCGGTGCGACACGCCGCCTTCCAGGTCGTGTCTGTCATGACGACGACCGGCTCTGCCAGCACCGATTTCGCGACGTGGAGTGCCCTCGGCGCGGTCGTCCTCGTCGGCCTCATGTTCATCGGCGGCTCCGCAGGGTCGACGGCCGGGTCGATCAAGGTCGTTCGCCATCTCCTGATCGGGCGCATTCTGCGGCGTGAGCTCGACCAGACCGTTCACCCGGAGATCGTCGCCGCCGTCCGCCTGAACCGGCGCCCGATCGACGAACGCGCGCTGCGCGCGGTGATCGTGTTCGTGCTGCTCTACGTCGGCCTGTTCGCGCTCGGAGCGCTCGCGATCAGCGTCGACTCGCACCTGACGGACACCACCGTCACGCCGTTCGAGGCGATCGCGGCTGCGGCGACCACGCTCGGCAACGTCGGTCCCGGCTTCGGGTTCGCAGGCCCGATGGGCTCGTTCGCCGAGTTCAGCGACTTCTCGAAGGTCGTGATGATCGTCCTGATGTGGCT
>JALZOQ010000181.1 GCA_030913835.1 Actinomycetota bacterium
AGGCCGTCCTCCGTCGCGAAGTGGACCTTGAGCCCTCGAACCTCCAGCAGTCGCTCAGCCATCTAATTCGGGCGAATCCTGGGGTCGAGGTACGCGTAGAAGAGGTCGACGAGCACGCTGAAGAAGACGATGAAGAAGGCGCCGAAGAGGGTCACGCCCATGATCGGAGGCAGGTCGAAGTTGTTGATCGACTGCTTCACGTACTGGCCGACGCCGTGCAGGTCGAAGACGGTCTCGGTCAGGATCGCACCGCCGCCGAGCACGCCGGCGAAATCGAGGCCGAAGAGCGTCACGATCGGGATCATCGAGTTCCGCAGGACGTGCTTGACGAGGACGCGCCTGGGGGCCAGGCCCTTGGCCCTGGCCGTTCGGACGTAGTCGTCGTTGATCGCGTCGAGGATGTTCCCGCGCAGCACACGCCCGTAGAAGCCGATGAAGAGGATGGCGAGCACCGTCCAGGGCATGATCAGGTGGTAGAACCACTGCACCGGGTCCTCCGTGAGCGGGACGTAGCCGGAGTCGGGGAAAACCGAGTTCTTCTGCGCGAATAAGTAACGCGCGACGTACCCGAGCCAGAAGACGGGCATCGAGATCCCGATCAGCGCGAGGATCGTGATCAGGCGATCCGATAAGCGCCCGGCCGTGACGGCCGAAAGCACCCCCGCCAGCACCCCGAAGAACAGCCATAGGACCGCAGCGCCGATCGCGAGCGAGAACGTCGCAGGCGCGCCCTGGATGATCTGGTCGAGCACGTTCGTCTGGTTCGTGTAGGAGATCAGTTCGCCCGAGAACGTCTTCTTGATCATCTGGGCGTACTGGACGTAGAAGGGCTCGTTGAACCCCCACGTCTCGCGGATGTTGGCGATGTTCTGGTCGTTCGCGTTCTTGCCGGCCATCCGCACCGCGGGGTCGCCGCCGGGGACGATGATGAAGATCACGAAGACGAGGAACGTCACGGCGACGAGGACGAGCACCATCCCGATCAGCCGGCGGATGAGAAAGGCTCCCATGCCCTAATGCTCCGCCCGCACTTTCGCGCGCGGGTCGAGGGCATCGCGCAGGCCGTCGCCGAAGATGTTCAGGCTGAGCACGGTGAGGACGATCGCGAAGCCGGGCGCGAGCGTCAGCCATGGGCGCGTGACGAGCAGCGACGAGCCCTGCGAGATCAGCGTCCCCCACGACGGGGCCGGCGGCTGCACGCCCGCGCCGAGGAACGAGAGGCCGGCCTCGGTGAGGATGTTCCCGGCGATGATCAGCGTGAAGAAGACGAGCACCGAGGAGGCGATGTTCGGCAGGATCTCGGCGAACATGATCCGCAGCGGGCCGGCCCCCTGCGAGGTCGCCGCCTCGATGAACTCCTTCTCCCGCAGGGCGAGGATCTGGCCGCGGAGGGGACGCCCGACGTAGGGCACGAGCACGTAGGAGATCACGGCCGTCGGGATCCAGATGCTCCCCGACTCGACGTCCAGCCCAAAGTGGTGGAAGCCGTTGATCGAGAGCGCCGAGCCGAGCGCGATCGCGAGCAGGATCACGGGGAACGCGTAGCTCAGGTCGAAGAAGCGCGTGATCACCCAGTCGACCCAGCCGCGGTAATACCCGGCGAGCAGCGCGAGGACGACCGCGAGGAACGTGCAGATCAGCGAGGAGACGATCCCGATCAGCAGCGAGTTGCGGCCGCCGTAGAGCAGCCGGACGAACTCGTCGCGGCCGTTCTGGTCGGCCCCGAGCACGAACTTCCCGCCGGCCGAGAACCAGGTCGGCCCGATCGGGATGCTCGAGACCACGCGGAGCTCGCCGTCGACGACCTTCGTCCCGCCCGGGCTGACGACGTCTATAGGCACGCCGTCGACTAGGACCTTGTCGGTGACGTGGTTCTGGTTCGGACCGGTCTTGGCGACGTGCTCGGCGTACAGCGGGGCGAACAGGCAGGCCAGGACGATGGCCACGAACATCGCCAGGAAGACGAAGGCGAGCTTGTTGCGGCGCAGCCGGCGCCAGGCGAGGTACCACGGGCTGCGCCCGACGATCGAGACCTCGCTCTCCTCCGCCGCCAGCAGTGAGGCGGTGTCGAGCGTGAAATCGGCTGCCGGTTCTCCCACTCCGCTCCCTCAGACGGTTGCGACGGGCAGGACGCCCCGAGAGGCGCCCTGCCCAGCCGCGAACGATGTTACGCCGCTACTTCTTGCAGATCCGGCTGAAGTCGAACTGGTAGAGGACGTGGTTGATGTAGCAGCTCGTGTCGATCTCCTTGCCGAAGAAGTCGGTGAACTGCCGGTTGGCGTACGGCACCCAGAGCGCCTCCGCCGCCACCATCCTGTCGACCTCCGCCCACTGCTGATTGGCCGCGTCGGTGAGCTCCGGCTCCTTCTTCAGCTCCTCGATCTTCGCGTTGATCGCCGGGATGTTGGCGTTGGAGTAGTTGTTGTTGTGCGTCTCCGTGATCCGGTTGCCGTTCAAGAGCGTGTCGAACCAGTTGAGCGGGTGCGGGTAGTCCTGGAACCAGTTGGCGAAGCCGATCTGCGCTTTCGTGGACTGGTTCCCGATCGTCGTCCAGTAGACCGACCCGTTCACGATCTTCAGCTTGGCGTTGAGGCCGATCGAGTTGAGGACGTCGGCTAGGTACTCGACCGGCTTGCGCGACGTCTCGGAATCGTTGCCCCACACCGTCACGTCCGCTCCGGTCGCGCCGGCGTCCTTGATCAGCTGCTTGGCCTTGGCCAGGTCGTGCGTGTACATGGAGAGCTTCTTGTACTGCGGATACGTCGGCGGAAGGACGTTCTCCGTCGGGTTCGCGAGACCGCCGTACAGGCGCACGAGCGCGTCGCGGTCGATCGCGTAGTTGACGGCCTGACGCACTTCCTTCTTGTCGAACGGCGGCTGCCGCGCGTTCACGAAGAAGTAGTACGTGTTCGCCGGCGTGTAGATCTTCAGCTGGTCCGGGAACCTGGTCTGGATGTCGGCCAGCCGGTCATTCGGGATCGTGTGGAAGTCGTAGTCGGCCTTGTTGTCCAGCGTCTGCTGCAGCGCGGCCGTGTCGTCCTCGATGATCGTGCCGACAACCCTGTCGGGATTTCCGTCCGGGATGTTTTCGGTCGGCTCGAAGTGCGGGTTGCGGACGACGACGAAGCTCTTGTTCGGCTTGAAGCTCTCGATCATGTACGGGCCCGTCGAGGGGATCGGCGTCGTCGACTGGTCCTTCGCCGGCGTGTTGGCCGGCACGATCGCCGCGAACTCCATGGCCAGGATGTTGCTGAAGTCGCCCCGTGGGTCAGTGAGCTTGATCGTGATGTCGCCGGTAGCGTCGTCGGTCGTGATCCCGGTGATCTGACCCGTCTTCGTCTCGCCGAATTTCTCCGCGCCGACGATGCTCGAGAAGAAGCCGACGCCGGGCGAGTCGATCTTGAACAGGCGCTCGACGGTGGCGCGGAAGTCGCTCGCCTTGACCGGCGTGCCGTCCGAGTACTTCAGCCCCTCGCGAAGCGTGAGCTTGTAGGTGAGCCCGTCGGCCGAGACCTCCGGCAGCGCCTCGGTGAGACCGGGAACGAGCGTGGCGCCGGCGGGACCGCTGACGTGCCTGTAGCCAAGGAGAGGGTGGTAGACGTTCCAGAGGATCGCCCAGCCGTCGACGGTGTAGGAGAGGCCCGGGTCGAAGAAGTCGATGCCGTTGCTCCAGGCCACGCGCAGGGTCGGGAACTTCTTGTCCTTGACGGCACCGCTGCTCTGCGCAGTGGTCGTGCCGCCGTCCGAGCTCTCGTCCCCGCCGCCGCAGCCTGCGGCGACCAGGGCGAGCCCCGTTGCGAGGGCCGCGACCGCCGCGACCGTCGTCCACCGGTTCCTCCGTCTCACAATCCGCTCCTTTGTGCGTCGCGTCGCGGCCCTCAAGGCCACACTGCCGTTCATTGATACCTGACGCCTGCGTTCGGGCGTTGTTAGTCCTTGTTAAACCCGCGGCGAAGGAAGCAAACGTCGGGACGGCCAGCTAGAAGCGGATGAGGCGGCGCCGGCGGGTGCGCAGCGACTCGGGCTCGAGCTCCTCGACCAC
>JALZOQ010000233.1 GCA_030913835.1 Actinomycetota bacterium
GCGCTGCCCTCGGCGCGTTCGAGCGCCTCGGCCTGACTCACATCCCGGTCGGAACCGGCAACACCGCGCGCCTCCTGACGGCAATCGAATCGTTGAAGCCGGAAGCCGTCGTGCTCACGCCGTCCTACGCCGTGTACCTCGTCGAGCGGAATCCCGATTTGAGCGCGTCGAGCGTGGAGCGCGTGCTGGTGGCGGGCGAGCCGGGCGGCGGCGAGCCGGCGTTCCGAGCCGACCTCGAGGCGGGCTGGGGCGCAAGGGTCACCGAGGCGATGGGAATCGGCGACATCGGCGTGTCGCTCTGGGGAGAATGCGAGGAGCAGGGCGGGATGCACTTGGGTGCCCGCGGGTTCGTCCATGCAGAGCTGATCGAGCCCGAGACCGGCACCAGCGTGCAGCTGGACGACGGCGCGACCGGCGAGCTCGTGCTCACGCACCTCCGGCACCGTGCGGCCCCGCTCCTACGGTTTCGCACACGCGACCACGTGCACGTGCGGACGAGCCCGTGTCCGTGCGGCCGCACAGGCCCGCGCATCCGCTGCGTGGGGCGAACCGACGACATGCTGATCGTCCGCGGCGTGAACGTCTTCCCGTCCGCGGTTCGGCAGGTGGTGAGCGGGTTCGCGCCGGCGGTCAGCGGCCACATCCTCGTCAGGCCGGATGGTCCGGGCGTCAAGCAGGAGCCACCGCTGCCGGTGAGCGTCGAGCTGGGGCGGGACTCGACCGCCGACGACTCGCTCGCGGACGCAATCCGTGAGAAGCTACGGGACGTACTCGTCGTTCAGACAAGCGTGGAGCTCGTGCCGTGGGGCAGCCTGCGGCGGAGCGAGTACAAGTCGAAGCTCGTGGACACCGGGAGGTAGAAGTGGCCGCTAACACACTGAGCATCCTGAAGCCGAGCGTGAACAACCTGACCGCTCGAATTTTCGTGCGAGCCGCCGGGCTCGAGTTCGAGGAGCTGGACATGTGGGGGAAGAAAGGCACGCCCGAGTTCCTCGCGAAGGACCCGGCCGACCTGACGCCCCTGCTCGAGGAAGAGGGGCTGCCGGCGGGCTCGCTCTGGGAGAGCTGCGCGATCATGCAATACCTCTGCAACAAGCACGGGCTCGACGAGCTCTACCCGACCGACCCGGCCGAGCGGGCCATGGTCGACAGCGCGATGTTCTACCTGATCGGCACGTTCTATCCGCTCGTCACTCGCGCCACCTATCCGTCGCTCGGCTTCCCGCAGTATCCGGGCGAGATCGGCTCCTCCGACGCCGACGACGACATGAAGGAGCAGGCGGTCAACGACGCGAAGGCGGCACTCGCCGGCCCGCTCGATGTCTACCGCGCGTTCTTCCTGAAGGACCGGCCGTTCATCGGCGGCGAACACCCGTCGATCGCCGACATCCGCCTCGCCGCGACGCTCGAGTTCCTCCGCGCGATCGACTACGAGTTCCCGGCCTGGGCCGAGGAATACATGTCCCGCATGGAGGAGGCACTCGGCGACGCGTACACGGAGCCGGCCGCGGACGTGCGCGGCTACGTCGACAGCGTCAAGTCGCCGTCCGCGACCGTCTGAAGCCCGGCCGCGGCTTGCCGTCCGGCGGCTAGAGCGCGTTGGTCGCGCAGAGGTCGTACCAAGCGCCGGCGTCGCCGATCCCTGGCGCCGAGCCGGCGGCGTATCGAACCGTCACGCAGATGCGGTAATAACGAGCTTGAGTCGTACCGATCGGCGCGAAGAACTTAGGGCCGTAGCTGTAGAACGAAATCAGCCCCGGATGGACGTTTTCGTTCGGGCACGGCGGGTGGGGGTGCGACCAGGTTGCGACGGCGGTCGGCGGGTCGACGCTGACCGTGGTGAACGTCCCGCACAGCGGGTCGGGGACAGTTCCGAAGCCGGTGCCTGGGAGCGGCTCGGCCGACGCCGGGGCGACCCGCTCGGTTCCCCACAGCCCAATTCGGTACGTCGTGACGGGGGCCGAGAACGACGCTATGACCCTGTTGACCCGCGGGATGTTGTCGGGCGGCCCCTCGCAACGAGCGGCCTGGTCGCGTGAGGCCAAGCTGCGCGCCGGCGGGAGAGGCTCCGGCAGCCCCGTTCCGTTGACACAGCCATCGTTGCCCGGGCCGCCGCTGATCGTGTTCGCGCCTCTTCCGCCGAACAGCGTGTCGTTGCCTGGACCGCCGCCCAAGACGTCGTTCCCGTCACTCGCCTCCGCAGTGGGAGGCCCGCCGGTCCGCACGGTTGCGCCGAGCACGATGTCGTTCCCATCGCCACCCTCCGCACGGTCGTTGCCGGCGCCCCCCTGGAGGAGGTCGCGGCCGCGCTCGCCGAAAACTCGGTCGTTTCCGGGCCCACCGTCAGCGTTGTCGTTGCCGGCGCCCAGGCAGATCCGGTCGTCGCCGCCGAGGCCCTTCACGCCGTCGTTCCCCGCACCGGCGACGATTACGTCGGCCCGACCCGTCCCGTTGATCGTCTCGCTGCGCGCCGTCCCGACGATCGTGGCTTTCTTGCCGTCGCACGTGGGCCGTTTCGCCTCTGCGCCGCCCGTCGCTCCCCCCGCGGCCCCCGCGAGCACTGCCGCGGCCGCAAGGACCCCAAGCGCTGTTCTGGCGACCGGCTGCGAGCGGGCCTGCATGAGCACCCCGAACGCTACGTCGTTCGTGCGCGCCGCTCAACCATCGCGGCCCGTGGTTCCTTCGCTACTCGACGTCGTCGAGGAAGCTGAGCACGCGCTTTTTGAGCAGCGTCGCGGCGTTCTCGTCGTAGTCCGCCAGGCTGCTGTCGGCAAAGAGATGACGGTCGCCGGGATACAGGAACAGCTCGGCGCTCTCCACCGTCTCGGCGAGCTCTCGTGCGGCTTCGAGATCTTGCTCCGAGGTAAGACCCACTCGTCGCCGTCCATGATGTGGATCTGCACCGGCACCCCTTCCGGCCAGAGGCCGCCGAACTCGGCAGGGCGGACGCAGCTGTGGAACAGCAAGGCTCCCTTCGCACCGGGCCTCGTCTGGGCCAGCAGCTGCGCCGGCGGCACCCCGAGCGAGAAACCCGCGTAGACGAGCTCGCCAGGCAAACCTTCGGCAGCGAGCCGGGCGCGCTCGAAGACCGTGTCGAAGCCGACCTCCTGCGCATAGCCCACGCCCTCGTCGAGCGAGGTGAAGGT
>JALZOQ010000243.1 GCA_030913835.1 Actinomycetota bacterium
ACGCCGGCCAGGAAGCCCCCGACGGCGTAGCCGGAGGTCAGGCCTCCCGGCGAGCGGCGCGCGACGAACCGTCCCACCTCGACGACCACCTGGAGAGCGGCGCCGGCAGCGAGAGCGAAGAAGAGGACCCCGAGCACGTCGCTGGTGAGGTAGCCGCCGATCCAGGCGCCGAGGATCGCGGGTGCGCCCGCGACGAGTGCGAGTGCGACGAGCCGGCCGAGCGCGGGACGGCCGCTTCCTTCGGCGACCGGCGTGGCGATGGCGAGCCCTTCCGTGAGGTTGTGGATCATGAAGCCGACGATCAAGAACGTGCCGAGCTGGAGCTCGCCGAAGGCGAACGAGCTCCCGATCGCGAGCCCCTCGCCGAGGTTGTGCACGCCGATGCCGACCGCGACGAGCAGGGCGAGTGTCAGGCCGCCGGCGGGCCTGCCCCGCGCACGGAGTTGCGACGACAGGAACGTCATACCGAGGTAGCTGAGCGCGACCCCGAGCAGAACGAGCCCGGCGCCCCCGAGGCCGCCGGGGAGGAGCGTCTGCCGGTCGAAGGCCTCGAAGAGCGACTCGACACCGAGGAATGTGAGCAACCCGGCCGTGAGCGCCATGAAGGCGCCGAGCCATTGGGGACTGGCGCGCCGCAGCGACGGGAGCCAGAGCAGACCGAGGGCGACCGGAAGCACGCCGACGAGAAAGCCGATCACGCCGTACCCGAGAAATCCCTTCGGCGAAGCCGTCGGTGTCTCCACGGCGGCCCCGATCTCGTGCGTCGTCTGGATGCCGGTCGAGCTCGTCACTCCGACCGCGATCGGGTCGTCTGGGACCCAGTCGTACGGGACCACGATCGTGCTCGAGCGAAGGCGGCCGAGCTCTCTCGGACCGTCGAGCGTGAACGGGACGATCGCGTCGTCGACGGTCACGAGCGCGATCGTGAGGTCGTCGGGCTGGGGGTTCGTGACCCGGATCCGGATCTCGCCAGGGTGGAACTCGACGCGGCGAACGTCGAATGCGTCTGCCGCGGGCGGATTCCGTCCGACGAGATCGACGAGCGACGAGCCGGTGGTGACGAACAGGCCGACGACGGCCGCAAGCACGAGGATCGGCCCGAGTGCCCAGAGACGCCAGGCGAGCCCCGAGTTGCGCTCCGCGTGAGTCGCCATCAGTCGACGACGTCGAAGAAGCCCATCCAGCCGAGCTCGGTGAACTCAGACTGGTGCGCGTGGAACATGAACGTGCCGGTATTGGCGAAGTCGATCTCGAGCACGCCGCGCTGGCCCTGAGACTGGACGACGATGTCGGTGTACTCCCAGTTGTCGCCGGTTCCCGTCGGCTGGTACCGGAAGAAGTCCGCGTGGAGATGAAGCGAGTTCACGAGGTCGAACTCCGTCAGGTTCGCTAGGTAGATCCGGACGAGCTTCGAGCGGCTGACCCTGATCGGGTAGCGCGCGTAGTAGAACGTCCGGCCGTTGACGGTGTAGAGGTTGTTCTCGCCGTCGCCGTCGGTGTCGTAGCCGTTCATGACCATGACCAGCTCTTGCGCCGGCGGCCGGGGCTCCTTCGGGTCGATGATGAACGCGCCGTAGAGCCCCTTGTGGATGTGCTTCTTCAGCGGCGTGGAGTGGCAGTGATACAGCTGCATCGCCGCGGGCCTGGCCTCGAACTCGTAGATGAACTGCCCGCCGGATTTGACGATCTCGAAGACACCGTCCATGTTCGACGGGTGGATGCCGTGGAAGTGGATCGTGTGCGGATGGGCGCTTGCGTTCACGAACCTGACGCGGAGGATGTCGCCCTCGGTCGCGCGAATCACCGGTCCGGGCACCGTGCCGTTGAAGGTCCAGGCAGGAAAGAACACGCCCGGCGCGACCTCGATCTCCTTGTCCAGCGCGGTGAGCGTGTACTCCCGCACCCTTCCAGGCGAGTACGGAAGCGGCGGCGGTGGGTACAGCAGCGCGTCGAGGTCGCGCGGGCCGCCCACGGCGGGAGCGCCCTTGCCGATCATCGCTGCATGCACGGTCGCGCCCGCGACGTGCTGGGAGTGGTCGGCCGCGGCCGCGTCACTTTGGAACGCGTGCCTGCCGAGTAGCGGGGCCGCGGCGATCGGCCCAGCGGCGAGCAACAGGTTGCGTCGACTGATTTTAGCCATATCTAAGTTCAATTTGAGTGTACCCTGAGAATCGCAGATGCGAAAGTCGAGCGCACAAGAGCTCACGCCAGCCGTGCAGGACTATGTCAAGGCGATCTACGCCCTCGAGTCCGCCGGCAAGAAGCCGACGACGAGTGCCCTCGCTGAGCGGATGGGCGTCAGCGCACCGTCGGCGGTGGCGATGGCGAAGCGGCTGGCCGAGCTGGGCCTGCTGCAGCGTGCGCCGTACCGTGCGTTTGCACTGACCGCCCGGGGCCGGAAAGTCGCGCTCGAGATGCTGCGCCACCACAGGTTGATCGAACGCCTTCTCGTCGAACGGCTGGGCTACTCGCTGGACGCGGTCCATGCTGAGGCCGAGCTTCTCGAGCACGCGCTGTCAGAGGAGCTCGAAGCCCACATCGACGCTCAACTCGGCTTTCCGACGCACGATCCGCACGGGGATCCCATCCCCGACGCGAAGCTGCGCGTCGATCGCACGCCCAGCCGTTCGCTGCTCGAGCTCGCGCTGGCCGAGCGCGCGACGGTCGCGCGAGTCCCGGATGGCGACGCGGAGCTGCTGCGTTACCTCGAAGAGCTGCGCTCGTTCCCGGAGCGCACGTGGAGCTGACGTCGATCGGCCCCTTCGACGGCCCGGCGACGGTCCGCACCGCAAGCGGCGAGCACGCCCTGAACCGCGACCTCGCCGACGCAATCGGCGTGACGTAGGCCCACGAGGGTGCGCGCCAGTGGCGCCAGTCGCCTCTCTAGCCTGAGGACTGCTTACGGAGTTGAGCGAACATTCCAGGTACGCCCACCATCACGGGATGCCTTAATCGTTCCGTCGTGAAGCGCCACGTACAACTCCTGCGGAGTCTCAGCGAGAAACGCAGCAGGCGCGCCGCCTGTGTCTCCGACGTGTTGGAAGTTGCGCGCTCCGTCGCGACTCACGAACACGAGTCCCCCGCCCGTTACTAGATGCAGGCTTCTTGAGGTAGACCATGCAAGCAACCCGGCTGGGCCTTCGATCCGATTCCACGACCGGCCCGCGTCACCGGACAAGTAGAGACCTTCGCCCTGATTGCTCGCGGACGCGACGATGAGGCGACGGGGGTTCGCCGGGTCCGCAACGAGATCAATGATGGGGCCGGGTGTCACAAGTTCGCGCCAGGTGCGACCGGCGTCGCTGCTCGTAAGGAGCCTGTCGTTCGTGGCGTCGTACCCGTAGACGCGCTGACCAATCGACCGAAGGACATGGAAATCGGCCTTGCCAAGCAGTGAGATCGATTTCCAGCTCTCGCCTGCATCAGTCGACTCGATGAGTCCGAGCAGCGGCGGCAACTTCTGGTCCCGAAGGTCACGAAAGTCCGGGTGGCCCGATCCGAGGAAGCGATTGGGGCCGACGATGGTGAAACCCATCGTGTCTTGCAGCCGGTCAGCGACGCGTGTTGCCCGCCGCGAGTCCGGGGCGACCTTGTACAGCCCCGTATGTGTCGCGATGAACAGCGAGCCGTCGCTGGGATTTATGCCGAGCCCGTGTACGTGAACGGGGCCTGGATCATCGGCCGCAACCCCTGTGAACGTTTTGGTGCCGTCGCCGTTTCTGAGCAGCAGGATCGCGAGCGCTGCGAGTAGCAGTCCGGCAACGCCCGACAGCGCGAGCACCCACAAGCCGCGTGACGGACGCTGACGTGGCACGTCCGCAGCGCGGTCGGCACGTCGCTGTGCCTTGGCTTTCTTTCCGCTGGTCAAATGCCTCCCTCTAACAACTAGCGGGTTTTACGAAGCGAGCGGTGGGGCGGGCTAGTGGCAGCCGCATTCTTCGCCTTTCCAAGCCTCGCGGCCTTCGCGTATGGCGACGTAGCCGATGAACAGGGCGGCGATGGGGTCGAGCCACCACAGGCCCGCGAGAGCGTTTCCGAGCAGGCCTGCGAGTACGGCTACCGAGAGGTAGGCGCAGAGCATGTTCTGGGTGCCTTCGGCGCGGGTCGCGGCCGAACCGAGTTTCGTGCCGACCCGTTGCTTGGCGATGCCGAAGGCGGGCATGAAGATCGCGCTGCCGAGGGTGAGTCCGACGCCGAGCCAGCTTGTGCCCGCCTCGTGACCTGTCACGAGCGCCCGTACCGCTTCGACGGTGACGTAGGGGGCGAGGATGAAGAACTGCACCGCTACAAGCTTCTGGGCGCGCCTCTCGGCTGTTTCGGAGAGGGCGCGGGCACCCCAGAAGCGCCAGATGATGACCACGCTTGCGAGGCCCTCTATGGCGCTGTCGATACCGAACCCGATCAGGGCGATGCTGCCCGCCGCGATCCCTGCAGTGACGGCGATGATGCCTTCGGCGGTCATCCAGGCGAGGCTGGCCCAGGCGAGGATCTTGGCCCATCGGATCAGGCGGTCACGGTCGGCAGGGGCGAGCGGCGGCCGGTGCGCTTCGGCCGTTGCGGTCACGGCCGTCAGGGTACTTACGCCGCCAGCGGCACAGCGTCGGCCCGCGCCCGGTTGAGTGCTGAGCGCAAGCCGTCCGATCATCACAAGGTCGGGGTGGAGGGCGACCCGCACGACGCCGCGAACGCGGAGCGGGGCGAGCGCGTAGTCATGCTTCAAGCGTCGGAATTCGCGCTCTACAGCGGCGCGGGTGGCCAGGCTCGCCGCCTCTCCTGGATCTTCGCGCCTTCGGGCGCGGACGGAAGCTCGCACTACTAGGTAGCACCCCCTCCGCTGCAGTCCTGTCGTTCCGGCGACCGCTACCGTTTGTGCGTGGGCCACGGCCATCAAGAGGCGGGGCCAGCCGCGCAGTCGCTGAACAGGATCGCCGCGAGCGCGACGGCGCACTGCCTCACCGGTTGCGCGATCGGCGAGGTACTCGGCTTCGTGATCGGCACCTGGCGAGGGTGGGGGGACGTCGCCACGATGGCCTTGGCGATCGCGCTTGCGTATCTCTTCGGCTACTCCTTCACGCTCGTGCCCCTCGTGCGAGGGGGCTTGGCCCTCGGTACGGCAATGGGTCTCGCATTCGCAGCCGACACGCTTTCGATCACGGTGATGGAGATCGTGGACAACGGCGTCATGCTGGTCGTCCCCGGCGCGATGGACGCAACACTCGGGGATCCGCTCTTCTGGGGCGCGCTCGCGTTCTCTCTCGCGGTCGCCGGACTGGCAGCTTTTCCCGTAAACCGGTGGCTGATCGCACGCGGCCGGGGCCACGCGGTCGTGCATGCACACCACTGACACGCATTCGCGGGCTTACTAGGACGGTCTCGGGACGACACGTTTGCGGCCGTACTTGGTCACGCCGCGCGGCTTATACACGGCGAGCGCGTTCGCGGCGAGCAGCAGCACCAGCGCTGCCGTCGCGTGGAGCAGCGGGGATGCGTTCCGGACGCTGCCGAGCGGCGCGCTTTCGTCGGCAGCGAGGTCGCCAAGCACGCGGAATGTCTCC
>JALZOQ010000251.1 GCA_030913835.1 Actinomycetota bacterium
CTCTGCGTGTCGGGGATCCACGACGACGCAGAGCGAAGAGCCGCCCGTGAACAAATACAGCAGGCCGCTTCGAACGACCACGAGCATCCGTTCGTACGTGAGGCTGCGCGCCTGTCCACGAAGGCGCTCAAGGAGCGGGACTGGCGCCGCTACGTCTGGGAGGACGAGAGCTCGTTGATCGCCCAGTCCGCCAGCATGATCGCAGCCGAGACGGCGGTGCTCGTCGCTGACGTGGCGCTGATGCTGAATCTCACCGAGCAGGGGGTCACCAAGAGTGAGGTCGAGGAGCGGAAGCAGCGCACGTACGGTCGAAACGAGCTCCCCTACTGCCTCGGGACGAGCAGGGACAGAAGCGAGCAGCTCTTCCATGGCTGCGACGAACGCTGCGACTTCGACCTCTGCCCCTATCCGCGAACCGCCGAGCTCGTCCAGGCCCGCGGCGAGTTCAGCCAAGCCTTCTGCGAGCACCAGATCGACCTCCTCGCACGCCGGCGCGGGCTGCGCGTCCCGACGAAAAGCAAGCGGCGCGCGTCCTGGAGCCGGACGAGCCGGGCCGCCCGCCGGCGCTTCTGGGAGACGATGCAGAGCCGTGCTCTCTAGCGACGCACCCGTGGACGCCGTCGGCGAATTCGCCAACCAGCGAGCGCTCGTCACCGGCGCGGCGCACGGGATCGGGCTCGCAATCGCGCGGCGACTTCATGCAGCGGGTGCGACCGTGCTGGCGCTCGACAAGGACGCGACGAGGCTGGCGGCGGCCTTCCCGGCCGGCGAGTGCACGCCGGTCGTGGCCGACGTGAGCTTGGACGACCCGGTCGAGCTCGCCGACCGGATCGTGGCCGAGCACGGTCCGATCAGGTTGATGGTGAACAACGTCGGCATCACGACGCCCCGAAGCTTCCTCGAGCTTGAGCCGGACGAGTTCGACGTGGTCTTCGGCGCGAATCTCCGCGGCCCTTGGTTTCTCACGCGGCAGATCGTCCGTACGCTTGTCGCCTCCGGTGAGAGCGGGTCGATCCTCTTCGTCACCTCCGTCCACGACACGCACGTCCGGATGTACCCCCACTACAGCGCGAGCAAGGCCGCAGTCTCGATGCTGGCAAAGGAGATCGCCCACGAGCTCGCCCCGCACCGGATCCGCGTCAACGTCGTCGCGCCCGGTTGGATCCGCACCGAGAAGCACGTCGACCCTCAACACGCCGAGAAGCTGATCCATCGCATTCCCATCGGCCGATCCGGCGATCCGGAGGACGTTGCGTCGATCGCGGTCATGCTCTTGAGCGACCGCCGCTCGGCCTACGTCACGGGAGCCCGCATCCCGGTCGACGGAGGGCTCTCCCTCCACACCTGGCTAATGGATCTCTAGCGTCCGCCCCCATTGCGGGCCTCGAAGAGAAGACCCTCGTATACGCGAAGGTAGGCGTCGGCGACGCCGCGCCACGTGTGCTGGGAGACGACGCAGGCGCGCCCTGCGGCCCCGATCGACCGGGCCGCAGCTGGTTCGCTCAGCAGAAAGGCGACATGCTCAGCCAGCTGCTCTGCGTCCCGGCCCACCAGCACGTCTCGCCCGGGAACCGCTGCCATGCCGCGGAGGGCGCGAGGCGTGACGACGCACGGAAGCCCGCTCGCCATTGCCTCGAGCAGCTTGTTCTTGATTCCCGTTCCGCTGAGCATCGGGGAGGCGCACACGCTGCTCGACGTCAGCCACGCGCGTATGTCGTCCACTTCGCCAACAACCTCGATTCCCGGCAGTCGCGACAATCGGCTCACCGCGCGCGCCGGCTCGCGGCCGACGATGACGAGATGCGCTCCCGGGATCTCGGCGCGGACGCGCGGCATCACCGCGCGGGCGAGGAAGTCCGCGGCGCTCACGTTCGGAGCAGTGGCCATGACACCGGCGAAGATCACGCGGTCCCGATCGCGAACCGCCCCTGCGCCTACGGCGGGGGCGAACGCAACTGGATCGACGCCGTTCGGGATGACGACCGGCCGAAGGCTCGAATCGAGAGCCGTCAGGGCGGCCCCGTCCTCCCGGCTCACGACCACGACCCGCCGGAAGCGCCGATACTCGGCCGCCTCGAAGCGGCGCACGCGCGACGCCTCTTGACGCAGGAGCCACCGTCTCGCGCCGTGGGCGCAGACCACGCGGGCATCTGCGTTGAGGTGCGCGGCGTCGAGC
>JALZOQ010000252.1 GCA_030913835.1 Actinomycetota bacterium
GGCCAGGGAGGCGCCGCGGGAGGCGCAGCGTGCAGGAGGACCACGACCCGGTGGGTGACCGAGACGCCCGAGCGCGGCGTGCGCAGAACCTCCAGCTCCGGCGGGGGCGCATCGCCGCTCGCGATCGCGTCGATCGTCGCCCCGGAGCGAACCGGGTTTCCCTGAACGACCTGGTAGACGCTCTCGGCGACGAGCGCGTCTGCCACCGCGTCGACGGTGTCGGCGAGTGCGTCGAGCCGGACTGACAGCGCTTGGAAGTCCGCGGTTCCGGGTGCGGGGAAGCGGGTCTCGGGGACGCCGAACGGGATCGTCGTACCGTCCCAGCGAGGCGGGTGGGAGCTCGTGGCCGCCTGCCAGCGGCGGTGGAGCTCGAGTCCGTCGAGGACGTTGTTGGCCGCGATGCTCTGGCGCGCCTTCGACCAGAGACGGCGGAGGGTGGCGGTGACCTTTGCGCGTCGGTTGCGCAGCTCGGTCTCGGCGCCGGAGGCGGCCGTGCGGGCGACGGTCAGCGCGTTCGCGGCCTTCGTGGCCGCTGTCCGCGTCGACGTCCGCGCCTTCGTCAACGGGTCTCGTTTCTCTTCGAGGCGCGCGTTCTCGGCGTCCAGCGCCGCTTGCGCGGCGACGGATCCGCCGGGCGCGAGGCCGTCGAGCGTCGCTGCAGCTGCGTCGCGGGCGGCCATCGCGGTGCGAAGTTCGGCGCGCCGCGATCCGAGATCTGCCCGCCAATCGGCGACCGCAGCGTCGTCGGGGAGATCGACCTGATCCGGCTCGGTGACGATCTTCGCCGAGATGATGCGCGCTCGCGGCGGTTTCGCCTCCGCGATCTGGCGCTGCAGGCTCTTGATCTTAGTCTCCTGCGCCGCGAGCTCGTTCTGCGGGACCGAGAGGGCTTGAGCCTGGACGCGGAGGGCGCTGAGGTCATTCTCCAGCTGCTGCAGGGCGGCCATGGCGGCCGCAGCGGCCGCGTCCGCCTCGTTGCTCGCTGCTTCGGCGACGTTCGCGGCGTTCGTCGCGCTCGTCCACGCCTCGAAGGCGGTCTGCTCGGCGGTGCGGGCGGCACCGAGCTCCGTCTCGTCGCGAATCGCGGCGAGTGTACGTAGCGGGGCGATGTACCGGTCGAGCCCGCCTGCATGCAGCGACCGCTCGAGGCGGTACCCGAGCAGCGCGCCGAGCGACTGGCCTTCCGCCACGCCGGCCAGCAGCCATCGCGCCGCATGCACGCGCGCCGAGGAGAGGTCGATCGCGAGCGGGGATGAGCCGCCACCGTTGCGGTGCTCCAGATAGCCGCTCCGCAGCACCGCCCCGGTCGTGGCGTGGCCGAGAGAGGGAGCCTGGACGAAGCCCATGCTCCCTCTCGACCTGTCGGATCCGCTGGGCAGCTGCAGGCCCTCGACCACGCCGTAGCCTCCGAGAGCCAGCGTCGCCGGCCCCGCGTCGGCTCGCAGAGACTGCAGGCGGCGCGTCGCGATCGAGGTCGCCCACGCGTCGAGGCGGAAGGTGGCGGCATCGAGCATGCCCGCCACCGCATGCCGCTGTGAGCCGGCGGAAGCCGGCGCCATCCGGCCGAGTGCCGCGAGGTAGGCGGTCCGGTCTTTAGCCGGCGTTCGCGCGGCGAGCATCCGCTGCGAGGCGGCTCGTAAGAGCAGGTAGAGAAGCGGCGCCGGCTTCGGGACGGGACCGTTCCAGTAGCTTTCGCTCGCGAGCGTCGCGGCGGTTGCGCGGCGAAGGAGCGCGACGTAGTCCGGTTGGGGTGCATTCGTCTCGTCTTCAGCGCCGGCTTGGACGCGCGTCCGTCCCAGATGCGTGGTGCCATTGTCACCGAGCGACCGCAGGACGTAGCTCGCGGCCGCGCCTTCCTCTGTGAGGAGCAGCCCGAACGTGTCGAGATCTCCGGCGGGCGGGACCACGGGCACGCCGCGCGCGAATCGGAGCCAGGTTCGTAGGAGTGACCTAGTCGCGTCGACGAGCGCGCGCTCCGGACCCGGGGGGGTCGCCCAGCGCTCGAGCGAGGTCGCAGGAAGCACGCCGTAGGGCTGCGTCCCGATCCGGAGGGTCGACAAAGGGCCCGCTCCGCGGACGAAGGCGGCGAAATGGCTGCGCAGATCGGCAGCGAGAACGCCGGCTTCGAGGAGGGCGCGCCGGAGGCTTCCATCGGCCACCGGCCAGAGCGCGGTCGCTGCAGCTCCGGCGAGCTCGCCTTCCCGTCCGTCGGCGAACGCGGCGTTGATGAAGGTCGCCGAGCCGACCCCGAGTGCCCGCGCAAGCGCCGCGCCGTCGGTCGCCGGATCTAGCGCGGGCGGCCGTTCGCGCTCGAGCGCGAAGCTGCGCTCGAATCCGGGATCGTCGGAGTTGTAGCCGGATCGCGCGGTACTCGTGTTGTTCGTCGGCGTTCCCGCCGGGATCAGCCCGAGGCCCCGGGTGTATCTCTGCGCGTCGACGAGTTGCTCGAGCCGCGCCCGCGACTTCGCGTCGTCGAGCGCGGTCTTCACACCGACGACGACGAGCCGGGTCACGTTGCCGGCGAGGGCGGCCG
>JALZOQ010000286.1 GCA_030913835.1 Actinomycetota bacterium
AGGTGGAGCACAGCCGGTCGGACTACGGGCGCGGCCGCTACACGCTCTGGACGGGCGACCTCGGCACGGCGCTCTACCTCGCCGACTGCGTCGACGGGACAGGAAAGCTTCCCCTCCCGTAGTTACCGTTCGGCAGACCAATGGAAGCCGGCGTATCCAAAAGCGACGAAAGGCGCGCGCGGTCGGCGGCCGTGCCTCCCGGGGGCCCGGAGGCGACGACGCGCGCGCTGGAGCGGTTGGGCAACGCGCGGGCGATCGTCCTGGTCGAGGGGCTGAGCGACCAGATCGCGATCGAGACCCTCGCCGCACGCCGAGGCCGGAACCTCGAGCACGAGCGGGTCGTGGTAGTGCCGATCGGGGGAGCCCAGGCGATCGGCCGCTTCCTGGCCCGGTTCGGCCCCGAAGGGTCGGATACGAGGCTGGCCGGCCTCTGCGATGTCGGCGAGGAGGACATCTTCCGCCGGAGCCTCGAGCAGGCCGGCCTCGGCACGAACCTCACTCGCTCCGACATGGAACGGCTCGGATTCCACGTATGCGTAGTGGACCTGGAGGACGAGCTGATCCGCGCGCTCGGGCCCGCCGCGATCGAAGCCGTGCTCGAGTCCCAGGGAGATTTCGGATCCTTCGGCACCTTCCAGAAGCAAGTTGCGTGGCGCGGCCAGCCCGTCGCGGCCCAGCTACGGCGCTACATGGGGAGCGCCGACCGCCGGAAGCTCCGCTACGCGCGCCTCCTCGTCGAAGCGCTCGATCCTGCCCAGGTCCCTCGGCCGCTCGACGGCGTCCTCGCTCACGTCTGACCCACGCGCTTGTGCTCGTGTGCATGCGCGTGCGGGCGCGAGGCGAGCGCGGCGAGCAGGGCGACGGCGACGAAGTTGCGGAACGTGGGCTCCGGCCAGTGAACCTCGGCAGCACCGTGGAACCAGGATGGGTCGACGAGGAAGACGATCGCCGTGATCGCGACCTTGCCGAACCAGCCGACGACGAGGAACAGCGTTGCGAGGACGATCCCCCAGAGCCCCAGCTCCGGAAGTCCCACGCCGGACGCGAAGTCGAGCACGTTCCAGGCGACCCAGAAGACCAGCGGACCGACCAGAACCGTTGCGATGAGCGCGGCGAGCGCGACGGCTAGCCCGCCCGCAACGAGCGCCCCGATCCCGAGAATGCGCAGAACGACGCGGAAGACCGGACTCACACGTCGAGTCTAAGACAGGTCGAGTTCCCGAGACACAGAAGGCTTGTCTTGGTCGAGCGCACACCCTGTACTGTCGGCTGCCTGATCTTCGAGCGAGGGGGGATGCCTCTGTGGCGGCTGCGACCGGCGCGTATCTGTACCAACCCGAGGCGGGTGAGCTTCGGTGGATGGGGAAGACGTCCACGTACTTCCTGGCCACGGGCGAGCAGACGGGAGAGACCTTCGCTTTGGTCGACGAGCAGGCGAAGCGCGGAGAGAGCGTCCCTCTGCACCGACACCCGGACGACATGGAGTCCTTCTACGTCGTCGAAGGCGAGATCACGATCTACATCGGCGACCAGCCGGGAGTTCGAGCCAGTGCCGGCTCGTTCGCGCACCTACCCGGTGGGACCGTTCACGGCTTTCGAATCGAGTCGGAAAAGGCCCGCTACCTGATTCTCACAACGCCTCGCCATGGGCAGTTCTACCGCGCCATAACTCTGTCTTCGCGACCAGGAGGCTTGCCGCCGCTCGAGTCGATCGACGGATCACAGATCAAGCAGGCCTCCGCGGAGTACGGCGTCGAGTTCGTCGGACCACTGCCCGACGAGAACTGAATCCGGCCGACCGTCCGTCCGCGAGCAACGATCAGTCGGGGAGGAGCGGCACCTCGAGACCACGACCGCGACCCAGCAGGACCGCGCGCGTGACGGCATCCGTTCCGAATCGTCTCCGCACCTCGTCCAACGCGGCATCGAGCTCGCCGCCGCTGTAACGGTCGAACGGCAGCGGGAGCTGGATCGCGCGGTCGTTCTCGAGGTTCGCGACGGCGACTCCGATCAGCGTCAGTCCCTGCCGCTCGATCATCGGCATCGACGCCGCGAGGAGCCCTCTCGCGGTCGCGAGGATCGTGTGCGTCTCGGCCGTCGCCCACGGCAGCGTGTGCGAGCGCGTTGCGCGCGTGAAGTCGTCGAACCGGAGGCGAAGGACGACGGTGCGGCCGACCCGGCCCGCAGCGCGCATCCGGCGGGTGACCCGGTCCACCAGCCCGAGGAGGACCGTGTCGTACTCGTCCAGCGATCGCCGCGACCGGCCGAGCGCGCACTGCGAGCCGATCGACCCGCGACGCCGACCAACCTGCACGCGCCGGCGATCGCGGTTGTGCGCGAGGGCATGGAGCTGCCGGCCCACCGCGCGCCCCAGGATCGAGACGAGCACCGCTTCGCTCATCGCGGCAACCTCGCCGACCGTCCTGATTCCGAGCTGGTGCAGCGTGCCCGCTGTGACCGGCCCCACTCCCCAGAGGCGCTCGACCGGGAGCGGGTGCAGGAACCCGAGCTCGCGGTCTGGAGGCACCACGAGCAGGCCGTCCGGCTTGCCGACGCCGCTCGCGACCTTCGCGAGGAACTTTGTCCTCGCCACGCCGACGGTGATCGGCAACCCCACCCGCTCGCGAACCGTGCGACGAAGCCGGGCGGCGATCTGGGCCGGGGTCCCCGCGATCCTCTCCATCCCGCGCACGTCGAGAAAGGCCTCGTCGACCGACAGACCTTCGACGAGAGGAGTCGTGTCCTCGAACACCTCGAACACGGCCTTGCTCGCCTCGAGGTACGCGGAAAAGCGCGGCGGGACGACGACCGCGTCGGGGCAGATCCG
>JALZOQ010000291.1 GCA_030913835.1 Actinomycetota bacterium
GGCGCGATCATGCCCGGCCTGTTCGGCGTGCTCGTCGGCTTGACGTCCTGGCATGTCGGCTTCGCCGTCGTCGCGCTCTTCCCCCTCGCGGGCTGGCGCGTGCTCGCAGGCGTTCGCGGGTAAGGGAAACCGTGCGTTTCTACCCGGACCTGCCCGGACGCCGTGCGGGCACGCTCGCGCGCGACGCGCTGTTCGTGCTGCTGCTCCTGCTCCTGGCCGTGCTCGGCAAGCGCGTGCACGACGCGGTCGACCAGCTCTCGGTGCTGGGCGAGGGTGTGCGGAAGGCCGGCGACGCAGTGCCGATCGTCGGCGATCCCGTCAAGGAGCTCGGCGAGCGCGGTGAGGACGACGTGCACGGGCTGGCGAACCTGCTCGGGCTCGTGACATTCGCGATTCCCGCTGCATTCCTGTGCTGGCAGTACGTCCCGGCGCGGCTGACGCACGTTCGTCGCCTGACCGCCGCGGAAAGGGTGCTTCGCGGCGCCGAGCCTCGAGCGGTTGCGATGCGCGCCGCGTTCGCGCTGCCCTATGGCGAGCTGCTGCGCTTCACGCGCGATCCCCTGGGCGATCTCGAGGCCGGCCGCTACGACGCGCTGGTGGATGCAGCGCTGGATGACGCGGGCCTACGTCGCCAGAGACCTGAGCGAGTTCGCTAACGGCGCAACGCCAGCACGGCCCCGCCGGCGAGCAGCACGATCCCTAGCACGCGCGTCCACTCGATCCCGACGCGCTCGACCCCGAACCAGCCGAAGCGGTCGATCGCCACTCCGGCCGCGATCTGCGCGACGATGAAGATCGCGACAGTGGCGAACGTTCCCAGCCGTGGCTGGACGAGCGTGATCGTGAAGACGATGACGACGCCCATTGCGCCGCCGGCCCACATCCACAGCGGCGAACGCAGGCCGTCCCCGAGGCCGGCGACGCTCCGCCGCACGGCGAGGAGGACGGCCAACGCGATCACGGTCGTGACGACGGTCGAGAACGCGAGCGCCTGCAGCGTCCCGATCCGGTCGCCGAAGCGGCCCATCACGGCGACCTGAATCGAGCCCGCAACTCCGGCCGCGAGCGAGAGGACGACGTACGCGGGCGTCACCCTTGCTGCGCGCCCTCCGGCATCGGCGCCGACTCGTCGGCCTGGAACAGGCTGAACTCGTTGCCCTCGGTGTCCTTGCAACCTGCGAACCAGCCGATCGAAGGAATCGGCTGCTTGTCCTCGGCCTCGCCGCCGCCCTCGCGCACCTTTGCGACCGTCGCGTCGATGTCGTCGGTGTCGAAGTACACCTTCAGGCAACCCGTCTTCCCGTCCTCCGGCGCGAACACGGCGCCGCCCTGGTCTTCGCTGGTCTGAACCATGCGGTAGTCGATCCCGGGCATCCCGGAGTCGGAGAACGTCCAACCGAAGAGTGAGCTGTAGAACCCAGTCGCTCGGTCGGGGTCCTTGGCGTAGATCTCGAAGTGGACGAGCTTTCCGGCCATTGTGCGCTCCTTTCGGTGATGCCTGCCTCCTTTCGAACCTACCGCGTTAGGCTGCGACTCGCCAACGAGGGGAGACGCGAATGATTCGAGCGCTGGTTCTGTACGAGTCCGAGCCCGATCCCGAGCGGTACGAGCAGCACGCCGAACTGTGCCGTCAGGTTCCTGGCGGGACGTTCCGGCACGGGAAGATCTTCGGCGCGCCGATGGGCGAGCCTCAGCACCGGTACTACGCCGAGTGGGAGTTCGCCGACATGGACGCGTTCAAGGCCGCCGCACGCTCGCCCGAGTTCATGGCGACGGGCAAGGACGCCATGGAGATGGGCGGTCGCTTCACGGTCGAGTTCGTGGACCTTGGCTGAGCCCACGGCTCCAAGCCCGGTCGACCCGGCGGAGCTCGGGTTCGAGCGCATCCGCTACGAGAAGGCGCCGCCGCGCGCGACGATCACGCTCGCGCGGCCCGAGCGGCTGAACGCATTCGACTTCCAGATGCTCCGCGAGCTCGCGCGCGCGTGCGAGGACGCCTCCTGGGACGACGAGATCCGCGTCGTCGTCGTCACCGGCGAGGGGCGTGCGTTCTGCGTCGGTGCCGACCTCAAGTCGTGGGAAGACGGCCTGGTCGGCAAGCCACATGAGTACTGGAAGTGGTTCGGCGCCTTCAAGGACATGCACGACCGGCTGCGCGAGATCGGCAAGCCCACGCTCGCGCGGGTGAACGGGATTGCTGTCGGCGGCGGCAACGAGTTGCAGATGGCCTGCGATCTCGCGGTGATGGTCGACGACGCGTTCATCCGCCATGTCGGGCTCGAGCACGGCTCGGTGCCGGCCGGCGGCGCGACGCAATGGCTGCCGATCATGGTCGGCGAGCGGCGGGCGCGCGAGATCGTGCTGATGTGTGAGGAGATCCCGGCCGCCCAGGCTGCCGAGTGGGGGCTCGTGAACTGGGTCGTTCCGCGCGACGAGCTCGACGCGAAGGTGGACGAGGTCGTGGCGAAGCTCGCGACGAAGCTCCCGCAGACGACCCGCTACGCGAAGCAGCAGCTGAACTGGTGGCGGGACGTGTCGTGGAACGAGACGATCGGCCACGCCCGCGACTGGCTCGCGCTCTCGATGCTCAACGACGAGACGAAGGACGCGATCGAGGCGTTCCTCCAGCGAGGCAAGCAGTGAGCGACGAGCTCGTCCTCGTCGAGCGCGACGGTTCGGTCGGCGTCGTCCTGCTCAACCGGCCGAAGCAGCTGAACGCGCTCTCGGACGAGGTGATGGAGGCGCTCGTCTCCGCGCTCGCCGAGCTCGACGCCGACGATGCAGTGCGCTGCATCGTCCTCGGCGGGTCGGAGCGCGTGTTCGCGGCAGGGGCGGACATCGGCATGCTCGCGCAGACGTCGCCGGTCGAGGCGGCGACCTCCGCGCGCCTCGCGCGCTGGGAGACGATCCGGCAGATCGGGAAGCCGATCGTCGCGGCCGTCTCGGGCTACTGCCTTGGCGGCGGGTGTGAGCTCGCGATGCTCTGCGACGTCATCGTGGCGTCGGAGAGCGCTCAGTTCGGCCAGCCGGAGATCAACCTCGGTCTGATCCCCGGGGCCGGCGGGACCCAGCGGCTGACGCGCGCGGTCGGGAAGGCTGTCGCGATGGACGTCATCCTCTCTGGCCGCTTCCTCTCGGCGCGCGAGGCGCTCGACTTCGGCCTCGTCTCGCGGGTTGTCGCCACCGAGGCGTGGCTCGACGAGGCGAAGCGCCTCGCGCGCGACATCGCGAAGCAGAGCCCCGTGGCCCTGCGGCTCGCCAAGCAGGCGGTCAACGGCGCGTTCGAGGGCCCGTTGCGGCTCGGCGTCGAGTACGAGCGCCAGGCCTTCGCGCTCGCGCTGTCGTCCGAGGACGCGCAAGAGGGCATGGCCGCGTTCCTCGAGAAACGCAAGCCGGACTTCCGGGGCAGCTAGGAGACGTCGACTACTTGTAAGCGTGCGCGACGAGACGGTAGGATCCGAACCTGGGCGCAGGAGTGAGGACCTCGACGTCCGAAAAGCCGGCGGCGCGACAGAGCTCGACGACCGCCCGCTCGTTTGGCACCCACCAGGTGCTGCGGTCACCCTTGTACGCACCTTCCCAGAACTCGCAGGCGGCGCGCGCTCGGGAGCGTCGGAAGACGACCGCCTCGGTCTCGATCACGGCCAGCGTGTCGGTCACCCTCGCGAGGCGCTCGAGCGCGAGCAGCGGATGGCGAACGTGATAGAGGACGCCCAAGAAGAGGACGACGTCGAACGCGCCGAGCAGGTCGAGGTCGACGGTCATGAAGTCGGCCACGACCGACTCGACGCTGCTGCGGAGCGAGAGGTGCGCGAGGTCGAAACCGCGCTTGCCCGGCACGGCGTCCGGTCGCCAGATGCCCGGTTGGCTCTCCCAGTCGTCGGCCGACATGCGCTCGCGGCGTCGCTTTGCGCGGTAGGCCTCGAGCGCGTCGCGGTCGATCGTCCAGGTGGGGTCATCGAGCGCGACGACCGTCGTCGCGCCCAGTCGCTCGGCCGCGAACGAGTAGAAGCCGTCCCACGCGCCGATATCGAGGACTGTCTTCGAGCGCAGGTCCGGAAGCCGAAGCGCTTCGAGCTCCGCGTCCATGTCGACGGGCTTGCGGCCGGGCGTGACGACGCCTCCGCCGAGGTCGATCGAGTGCCACCACGTCGGGATCTCGCGGACCCGGGCGGCCAGCGCTGCGTCCACGATCCGCTGGCGGAGGCGTGCCCGGTGCCTGATCGCCTTGATCCGACGTCGAACTCGGTACAGCGTCGTCTCTCCTCTCACATGTCGACGATTCGTCCCACGCACAACGGTAGAACGGAGGCTCCGCAGGTGCGCGGGTGTCGATTTGGCGGAGTCCGTTCGTCGTCAGAGTAGGAGCGGCGGAACGGCCGCCGCGCGAGACGAGGAGGACGAGATGCAGTACCTGGCCCTGATCTACGCCGACGAGAATGGGCGCGACTCGGCGAGCGAGGAGAACGTCCAGAGGATGTACGCGGCGTACGGCGCGTTCACGGAGGAGGTGCAGAAGCGCGGGGTCATGCGCGGCGGAGCCGAGCTCGAGCCCGTCTCGACCGCGACGACCGTCCGGGTCCGGAACGGAGAGACCATGGTCACCGACGGACCGTTCGCCGAGACCAAGGAGACGCTTGGCGGCTTCTACCTGCTCGAGTGCGACTCGCTCGACGACGCGGTCGAGCTCGCCGCGAAGATCCCCGGCGCGCAGTACGGGTCGGTCGAGGTCAGGCCGGTGGTCGAGCGATAGACGCCGACGCCGTCACCGCGGTCGTTCGCGAGGAGTGGGGGCGCGCGGTCGCCGCGATCGCGCGCCTGACCGGCGACGTCGGCCTGGCGGAGGACGCCGTGCAGGAGGCGCTGGAGATCGCGCTCGTCCGCTGGCCGCGCGACGGCCTGCCCGAGAAGCCGGGCGCCTGGCTAACGACGACCGCGCGCAACCGGGCGATCGACCGCATCCGACGCGACCGGAGCGGCGCCGAGAAGCTCGCGGAGGCGGCGCGACTCGCTCCGGCACCGGGCGACGAGGAGGACGAGGACGTGTCCACGATTCCCGACGAGCGGCTGGCGCTGATCTTCACGTGCTGCCATCCCGCGCTCGCCCAGGAGGCGCGCGTCGCGTTGACGCTGCGGCTCCTCGGCGGCCTGACGACCGAGGAGATCGCGCGCGCCTTCCTCGTCGAGGAGGCCACGATGGCGCAACGTCTCGTGCGCGCGAAGCGCAAGATCCGCGCGGCGGCGATTCCGTTCCGCGTGCCCCCGGATCACGTCCTGCCAGACCGGCTCGCCGCGGTGCTCGCCGTCCTCTATCTCGTCTTCAACGAGGGCTTCGGTGGCCGCGGCGACCTCGCGGCCGAGGCGATCCGCCGAGCGCGCCTGCTCGCCCGGCTCATGCCCGACGAGCCCGAGGCGCTCGCGCTGCTCGCCCTGATGCTCCTGCACGACTCGCGCCGGTTGGCTCGCGAAGACGAATCCGGCGATCTCGTGCTGCTCGAGGAGCAGGACCGCGCGCGCTGGGATCGCTCCGAGATCGAGGAGGGGCTTGTGCTCGTGCGCGGTGCGCTCCGCCCCCAGCCCGGCCCGTACGCGCTGCAGGCCGCGATCGCGGCGCTTCACGCAGAGGCGCGCAGCTTCGAGGAGACCGACTGGCGCCAGATCGTCGCGCTCTACGACGAGCTCGTGCTCGCAGCTCCGTCCCCGGTGGTCGAGCTCAATCGAGCCGCGGCCGTGGCGATGGCCGACGGGCCCGAACGCGGGCTGAAGCTGATCGACGGTCTCGACCTGCAGCGCTACCACCTCTTCCACTCTGCCCGCGCGGACCTGCTGCGGCGGCTGGAGCGGTACGAGGAAGCGGCCGACGCCTACCGAGCTGCCCTCAGCCTCGATCCGCCCTCGCGTGACCGCCGCTACCTCGAACGTCGCCTCAATGGTTTGAGCGGACGTGCCGATCCTCCAACGGGGCGACCGGTCGTTTCAGACGGACGCGCGGGCTAAGCCCGCGCGTCCTGAGTCTCGGCACCGCAAGCGGCGCCGAGGTGCGAAACTCAGCGCATGCCTGAGGTCGAAGTCCACCGCGATGGCGGCGTGCAAACGATCGTGCTGAACAGGCCCGAGGTGCTGAACGCGTTCAACGCGGACCTGCACAACGCGTTCGCAGCGGCGCTGAAGGAGGCGCGCGCCGACGACGTGCGGGCGGTCGTCATCACCGGCGCCGGGCGCGGCTTCTGCGTGGGACAGGACCTGACCGAGTTCCAGGACGCGACCGGCGACATCGCCGACCGGCTCCGCTCCTCCTACCACCCGAACGTCCTGGCGATCCGCGCGCTCGAGAAGCCCGTGATCGCCGCGGTGAACGGCGCCGCGGCCGGCGCGGGGCTCTCGCTCGCGTGCGCATGTGACATCCGCATCGCCTCGGATGCCGCCTCCTTCGTCCCGGCGTTCGTGAACATCGGGCTCGTCCCGGATTCCGGTGGAACGTTCTTCATCACGCGCCTGCTCGGGCCGGCTCGCGCCTTCGAGTGGATGACGAGCGGCCGCAAGCTGAGCGCGGCCGACGCTCAGGCCCTTGGACTCGTTTCCGACGTGGTCGGGGCAGACACGCTGGATGCGCACGTGGCCGAGCTCGCCGGCCGGCTCGCTGGGATGCCCACGCGGGCGATCGGGATGTCGAAGCGCCTCTTCGACCGGGCCGCCGAGTCGACGCTCGAGGATCAGCTCGAGCTCGAGGCGCAGCTGCAGAGCGTCGCGACGAAGACGAACGACTTCCGGGAGGGCGTCGCGGCCTTCCTCGAGAAGCGCAAGCCCGAGTTCACCGGTTCCTAGGGCGGAGCGCTGCTTTCGATCGGCGGATCGACCGGTCATTTCCGACGGACGTGCGAACTAGTCCGCACGTCCTGATGTCGGCACCGCAAGCGGTGCCTAAGCCGCGCCGCAGGCGCCGCAGAAGCGCGTCCCAACGCGCCGCGGCCGGTGGCATGTCGCGCACTCGGCGACGACCTCTCGCCCGCAGCCCTCGCAGCGCTTGTTGTCCTTGACGGGGTAGCCGCAGAACGGGCACTCGTGCTTGCGGACACGGCGGTGCGGGACGCGCCTCGCGAGGTAGCGCTGAAGCGCCCAGAAAGCCGCCAGCGTCACCGCGACGCCGAACAGCGCGAGGAGCAGCGCCCCATAGTCGAGCGGGTTGACGTAATCCGTGACGTAGTCGCCCGCGAGCACGACGATCATCAGGGCGGCGGCGCCCGTGAAGGCGATCGCCACCGGGAAGTACCGCGACCCGCGGCCCCGGGTCCAAGCCAGCAAGAGATAGGCGAGGACGAGCGTTGCGCCGAAGAACGCCGCTCGCGCCAGGAACGCGAGCAGCTCGCGGCGATGGTGGACGCGCTGGAACTCCTTCGCCTCGCGCTCGTGCGCGAGCCGCTCCGCAGGGATGGCCTCCTGCAGCGCCGTCGCGGCCGCTCGCTTCTCCCGCTGTGCCTCTGCGTATCGGCGCTGAGCCGTTCGGTAGCGGGCGGCGACCTCCGGCGCCTTCCGGCCGGCGTCGAGCTCGGTGCGGTACGTCTCGCGCGCGAGCTCGAGCTGCCGCAGCGAGCGCGCGGCGGTCTGGTTCGCGTCGAACAGCAGGTTGCGAGCGTTCTCGCCGCGTGCGATCGCCGCGCGAACCGCCGGGGCTACCCTCGCGTCGGCGACCCGGTCCTTCATGACGTCGTCCAGCTTCTGGTACGTCCAGACCCCTGCGGTCGCCAGGAAGATCACGAGGATCCAGGCGAGCAGCTTCTCGCTCTTCGTGGTCTGGATGTCCTCGACCTCGACGCGCGTGCTCATGCTGAGGCCTTTCGTGTCGTGCGGGGACGGAGCTGGACGATGAGCTCGCAGTCGAGCGCGTCCGCGATGCGCAAAAGCGTGTCGATGCGCGGCGGCCGCCCTCCGCGCTCCAGGCGTGCGATCGCCGATTGCGTCGTCCCGACGAGCCGGGCCAGGTCGGATTGCGAGAGTCCGAGCGCCAAGCGCCGTTCGGCTACCTCGGCGGCGATCCGCGCGAACAGCCACCCCTCCTCGGGTTCGACGCCGAGCCGCTCGCGCAGCCGCTCCAGCCGGCGCCGGATCGCCTCTTCGGTCCGCTCGGGCATAGCCGGAACGCTATACATCGCAGACGTGCTATGTCAAATTACTTGGCGCAGTCCTTCATGCCTAGCGTCCGTGCGAGGTCGTTCGCATGCTGGTTCGCCTTGTTGCCGTCCGCCAGCGCTGCCTGCATCTTCGGCCGGTCCTGCGCCTTCGCCGCGGCTCGCAGGCGCTCGAGCGCCCGGACGATGTCGGCGTTGGCCTTGTTCCACGCAGTCGCGATCTTTTGCTCGTCCTGCGGCGGGCTCAGCTCGCTCAGCCGGTCGGACGCGTCGCTGACGAGCGGCACGGCCTTGTCGACGAAGCCGACGAGCTCCGTCTCGTTCTTCGGCCGGGGCAGCGCGTTCAGCTTGACGTTGTACTCGGCGCAGATCGCGTCGGCCTGCTTGGCGTAGTCGGCGCGGGACAGCCTGCCGTCTCCACCTCCGCCGCAGCCGGCGACGAGCAACGCCGCGGCGAGCGTGCTAGCCGCGAAGTTCCGCAAGGATCTCCTCGTGCTCCGGGAACCTCCCGGTCTCGTGCTTCGAGAAGACGCGGCGTCCGTCGATCTCGACGTCGAAGATGCCGTTGTCGCCGCCGGCGAGCTCAGACTGCGCGCCGGTCTCACGCTCGATCGACTCCGCGAGGCTCACGGCCCGCGCTTCGTAGCCTCATCTGACGCAGTAGGTAATCCGGACGCCCGGCATCCCGCGAGCCTACCGAGAGCGCTATTGTCGCGGCATACTCAGGGGCGTCGCCGAGAAAGTCCAGCAGGAGCTGGAGGCGATCGGCTACGAGCCGCGGATGCACGAGCGTGCCGAAGGCGAGGGCCTGTTCGAGATTCGCATCCCCGGCCACGGCTTCGGCCTCGAGGACTTCAAGACGATGGCGAGGATCAGCGAGGACTTCGGCGTCGGCCTCAGGGCTCGGCGACGACGCTTCGATCACGCTGCACTAGCTGCCCGGCGGGGTTTCCGCGCATTAATCGTCTTGCTTCCATTCGACGCGTCTCCGGCGTACGCTTGACGTAGCGCATCAGCTAAGGGGACTCGTGGAAACGCCGCCGCAGCCCAAACCCCCGTACGAAGACATTCGGCTCATGATCGAGGAAGGAATGGTGATTCCGTTCCTCGGCGCGGGAGCTTCGCTCGGCGTCGCGCGTGCTCGCGGCGAGCAGGCCGGGCCGCCGACATACCTACCCAGTGGAAGCGAGCTGGCCGCGGCGCTGGCCCGACGCGAGCCGGCGTTTCCGAGCAAAGACCCGATGGATGTCGGCGACCTCGCGAAAGTCGCATCCTGGTACGTGACGAACAACAGCAGGCAGACGATGCGCGTCTTGCTGCGCCGCCTCCTCTCGGGTGAGTATGAACGCAGTCCTCTCCACGATCTCCTCGCCGCCTCGCCGCGGCCGCAGCTCGTCTTCACCACGAATTACGACTCGCTCTTGGAGGAGGCGTTCATCCGTGCAGGGAAGCCGTTCGACCTCGTCGTCTACCCGGCCGACCAGGCGGAGAATGCGAACGCGCTCCTGTGGTGGGAACACGGTGCCTCCGAGCCGGAGAACGTGCACGCCTCGACGCTCGATCTCGACCCCAGCTCGAGGACGGTTATCTACAAGATGCACGGGACCCTGGCGGAAGAGATGAAGTGGGACAACTTCGTCATCACCGAGGACGACTACGTGCGGTTCCTGTCCCAGCTCTCCAGCGAGGCCGCGGTTCCGGCTTGCTTCTATCCCCATTTCGACCGACGTAGCTTCCTCTTCCTCGGCTACGGTCTCAAAGACTGGACTTTTCGCGTGGTCCTGCACGGCGTCCTGTTCGCGCGTCAACAGCCGAGCACGGCCGACGCCGCCGCACTCGGCTGGGCGGTGCAGAAGAAGCCGAGTGTGCTGGAGCAGGAGCTGTGGCGCGCCCGTGGCGTACGGATCTACGACATTCCGCTCGAAACGTTCGTCGAAGAGCTCGCTGCGGTGTGAACGTGAACCGCGGCGAGCCCTCCGGTCCATGGGTCGGCCTCCGTGCGTACACGGCGAGCGACCGGCTGTATTTCTACGGTCGCGAGCGAGACGTGCGCATCGTCGGTTCGAACCTCCGCGCGCGCCGACTCACGGTCCTCTACGGCTCGACAGGGATCGGGAAGAGCTCGCTGCTGCAGGCGGGCGTGGTGCCGACCGTCCAACGCAAGCAGCCGGTACTCATGTTCGACGAGTGGCAAAGCCCTTCGTTCTTCGACGAGTTGAAGCGTCGTTGCTTGGAGTTCGCGGGCGACGGGGTCGAAGCCGGCGCTTCCGATCTGCCGCTTGACGAGCTCATCGCGGCGGCCGCAGCCGCCCACGGCATGCCCGTGCTCATCGTCTTCGACCAGTTCGAGGAGTACTTCGTCGCGCATCCGCCGGCCGCCGACGGCGTCGGGTTCGAGCCGGAGCTTGCGCGAGCTGTCAACCGCCCCGACGTCCACGCGGGATTCCTCATCTCGCTTCGCGAGGATGCGCTGGCCGGGATGGACCGGTTCCAACCGCGGATTCCGAACCTGCTTCGCAACCTGCTCCGGATCGAGCACCTCACGCGGGAGACCGCCGAGACCGCCGTCCGTAAATCGCTCGACGCCTGGAACGAGGAGAACGGCGCCGCGGTCGAGATCGAAGACGGGCTTGTCGAGGCGCTTCTGGACGATGTCAGCCTCGACCAGCGGGTCTCCACGCTCGCGTCGACCGCGGCGGAAACGCCCCGGGACGCTGTGGAGGCACCGTTTCTCCAGCTCGTGCTCGAGCGCCTCTGGGCGGTCGAGATTGGCTCGGACAAGCCGGTTCTCCGGCTGCGGACCTATGAGGCGTTGGGTCGCGCGGAGGGAATCGTCGCCCGCCACTTCGCGGAGATCCTCGAGCGGTTGACACCGGCTCAGCAGGAGGTGTGTGCGAGGTTCTTCGACAGGCTCGTGACGCCGTCGGGCGGCAAGATCTCGTACCCAGTCGCCGACCTCGACGACGTGGCTCTCGAGCTCGCGGGTGAGGTGCCGGACGCGCTGAAGGTCCTCAAGGACGCTCGGATCCTCCGCGAGGTCGACACTGGTGGCCGTCGCGCCATCGAGATCTACCATGACGTCCTCGCGCCCACGATCCTCGAATGGCAGACGCAGATCGTCCGCCGGCGCGAGCGCGCAGAGGAACGTCGGCGTCGTCGTCGCCGACTCGCCACCACTGCCGTGGTGCTCACCGCGATCCTCGGCGGGATTGCGTACGTCGCGTACTCGAACTGGCGCGCAACTCGGCCATGGGGAACCTTGACGGAGCTGCGATTGGGAAACGGTTATCAGCTGGGTGGCGCGCAAATCATCGTCGGCCGGAGCGTGCCGGGACAGAAGGCCGACGTCTCGTTTTCGGACCGATCGGTTTCGCGAACGCAGCTCCTCGTCTATCGCAGTGGACGCGCGATCGACTTGCGCAGCCTTCTGGGCACGACGGTAAATGGGCGGTTCGTCGAGTACGGGCAGGGCGCGGTCCCGCTTCGGCCCGGCGACGTGATCGTCGTGGGAGGGGTCGGCGTTCTGCGATACCAGCGTGTCGAATATCCGATCTGGCACGTGTGGACGCCGGCGCCCCCGAAGCAGGATCCGGCCGAAGGCTGGGCGCTGCTGGTCACCGGGCGGAGCGTTCGACTGTTGTCGCGCCGAACCCACTATCTCTCGCTGGTGGGCGACGACGTCGTCGCCTCGGGGTCCGCGACACCCGACGCGCTTGCCACGGTTGCGCCGGGCCTGGACGGTGTCGAAGCATTCGACACGGCTGACGGCGTCGCGAGCTCGTATCAATGTGCCGAGGCGAACGGAGAGTCGTATCCGACGGAAACCCTCCGGGACGGGTTCGGCTTCAAGAGCTTCGTTCCGCACTGCGTCCTGATCGTCCGCGGCCACCGCGTGCAGGTCGTCCCGATAGCGAGTTCGTAGCCGAGCTAGATCGTCTTGAACTGCTCGAAAGGCTGTCGGCAGTTCGCGCAGTAGCGGAGCGAGCGGCACGGGGTCGGGCCGAAGATGTTCTCGAGCTTCGTCTCCGTCGAGCCGCAATACGGGCAGCGGAACGCCTGGGACTGCAGCTGGACGAGCTTGGGTGGCGCCGCCTCGCGCGGAGCGGGTGGCGCGAAGCCGGCCGCTCGTAGCTTCTCTCGGCCCGCCGGCGTGATGCGGTCGGTCGACCACGAGTCGTCGAGGATTACATCGACCTCGGGCTCGCCGCCGAGCGCGCGCACCTGCTCCTCCATCGCGCCCTTCATCACGTCGAGCGCGGGGCAGCCGAGGAACGTCGGCGTGAACTCGATGCGGACCCGTTCCGCGTCCACGGCGACATCGCGGATCACGCCGAGGTCGACCAGCGAGATGACCGGAATCTCCGGATCCGGGATCTCTGCGAGGGCGTCCCAAACGGCTTCGGCGGTTACCACGCTGCTCCCGGAATGGACCGCCGCACCACGGTCATTTCTTCCCAGAGTTGACCGAACTCCGGAGAGCGGCCGTTCCGCTCGACGGCCTCGACCGCATCCAACCCGACCCGCTCGGCAAGCTGAGGACGGAGGTCGGCCGCCAGGACGCCGAGTGCCTGTGGCCATAGCTCCCCGACCGCCTCGCGGAAGCGTGGCTCGTCGCGGAGGCGCTCCTCCCACATCTCGGCGTGCATGCGGTGGTAGACCTCTTCGCGGTCGATCTTCGCGGCGAGGCCGGCGACTTCGGCGTCGTCGAAGGCCTTCAGCGCTTCGAGCCGAACCGCGTCGGCCGACTCGTAGAGCCAGTGGCGCGCGATCGTGCGGGCCCAGTCCTCGGCGAAGCGGTGCTCGACGAGGGCCGCGCACCGGTACTCGTCGGGCGCGCGGTCGAACGCAAGCTCGTCCGCGGTCGTGCCCAGGTCACGCGCGGCGAGCTCGTACAGCGCCCGCGCGTGCCCGATCTCGTTCTGCGCGATCGACGAGAAGGCGACGTCCTCCTCCAGGTTCGGCGCGATCCCCGTCCACTCCGAGTCGCGCCAGCCGAGGATCAGCTCGTCGTCGGCAATTTCAATCAGCCGATGTGCCCGCTCGGTCACGCGCTTCCTTCAGCTTCGCTTTCAGGGGGTAGCCGTCCACTCGGTGGTAATTGCGCTCGAGCTCGTCGACGAACTCGTCGATCTGTTGGATCTGGTCGCGCGGAACCACCCAGAGGGCGACCGACTCGCCGCGCCGGCCGTACTGCTCGCGCGCGTACACCTCCGCGAACGCCGCGTCGGGC
>JALZOQ010000312.1 GCA_030913835.1 Actinomycetota bacterium
CCGACGCGCTCGACGCGCTCGGCCGAGCCGGGTTCGTCGACGACGAGCGCTTCGCCGAGCGGCGGGCAGAGGCGCTGGCGGAGCGCGGCTTCGGGGACGAGGGGATCCGTCACGACCTCGAGCGGCAGGGGATCGCACCCGAGCTTCGCGAACGCGCCCTCGCCGCGCTCCCCGGCGAGCGAGAGCGGGCCCGGACGATCGTCGCGCGGCGCGGGCCGGGCCCAAAAACCGCGCGCTACCTAGCGGCGAAAGGGTTCGGAGAGGACGCAGTCGAGGCCGCTCTGGCCGGGTCTGTTGCGGCCGACACCTAGGTAGCGTTAGGATGAGTTTGCTTCACCTGAACATTTTGCCTGCTCAAGAGCAATTTCCGAATCGCAATCGATCCTTTGTGACCTTGCCTCTCCTCAAATCCCAACTCAGTGAAAGGCCAGTCCTAGAGGCACGGTAGTGCGCTCCGCCGGCGAGGTACGTCCTCGCCTCCCTTGATTCGGGATCTCTCCTGTTCGGGCTCGGTGCCGGGTGTGGCTGCGGCATCCGGACAACCGAACGAGGCTCGAGACGGGAGCGGCGATGCTCGTTGTGATCGGTATAGCCATCGGGCTCGTGGTAGGGCTCGCCGTCGGCGCGGTTGCGGTCGGAGCCTCCGGCGCGTCCAAGCTCGGCGAAGCCCAGCGCAAGCGCCAGCAGCTGCTTTCGGACGCCAAGCGCGAGGCGGACGCCCTCCGGCGTGAGGCCGAGATCGACGCGAAGGAGCAGTCGGTCCAGCTCCGCACGACGATCGAGGAGGAGCTGCAGGACCGCCGCGACCAGATCGTCGGCATCGAGGAGCGCGCCGTCGCGAAGGAGGTGGAGGTCGGCCAGAAGCTGACCGACCTGACCAGGCGCGAGCAGGGCCTCGTGGACCGCGAGGTGAATCTCCGCGAGCTGCAAGACGAGCTCAAGCAGGCGAAGCTCGAGCAGCTCGCCGAGCTAGAGCGAATCTCGGGCATGACGGTGAACGAAGCGAAGCACTTTCTCCTCGAACGCTCGGAGGATCTCGTCAGGCACGAGCTCGCACGATCGGTCCGCCAGCTCGAGGAGGAGGCCAGGAGCGAGGCGAAGCGGCGCGCGCGCAACCTCGTCGCCGACGCGCTGCAGCGCGTGGCCGCCAGCCATGCCGCCGAGACCACCGTTTCCATCGTCGAGCTGCCCTCGGACGACATGAAGGGGCGCATCATCGGTCGCGAGGGTCGAAACATTCGCGCGCTCGAGGCGCTCACCGGCGTCGACCTGATCATCGACGATACGCCGCAGGCGGTCGTTCTCTCGTCGTTCGACGGGATCCGGCGCGAGATCGCGAAGCTGACGCTCGGGAAGCTGATCGAGGACGGCCGAATCCATCCCGCGCGGATCGAGGAGATGTACTACCAGTCCAAGGCCGAGCTCGAGGACCACATTCAGCAGGCGGGTGAGCAGGCGGTGTTCGAGGCGAACTGCGGCGAGTTCCACGAGGAGCTGGTCAAGATCCTGGGCCGGCTCAAGTTCCGCACGAGTTACGGCCAGAACGTCCTCAAGCACTCACTCGAGGTCGTCCACCTGGCGGGGATCATGGCCACGGAGCTGGGTGCGAGCATCAAGACGGCCAAGCGCGCGGCGCTCCTGCACGATCTCGGCAAGGCCATGACGCACGAGGTGGAGGGCTCGCACGCGGCCATCTCCGCGCAGTACGCGAAGCGCTACGGCGAGTCGCAACACGTCGTGCACGCGATCGAGGCGCACCACTACGAGGTGCAGCCTCAGACCGTGGAGGCAGTGTTGATCATCTCAGCAGACGCGATCTCGGCCGCCCGGCCGGGCGCTCGCGGCGAAAGCTTGCAGAACTACATCAAGCGGCTGGAGGCGCTCGAGGCGATCGCGTCGCAAAAGCGCGGGGTCGAGAAGGTCTACGCGCTGCAGGCAGGACGCGAGATTCGCGTGATAGTCAAGCCGGCTGAGATCGACGACGACGCGGCCGTCCTCCTGTCGCACGAGATCGCCCGAGAGATCGAGGATCAGCTCGAGTACCCCGGCCAGGTGAAGGTGACCGTGATCCGCGAGAGCCGCGCCGTCGAGGTCGCCAAGCACCACACGAACGGCCGGACCGTCGCGACGGATCACGCGGCGTAGCACGTAGGCAGAATTCGCGGCGATGAAGCGGTACCACGTGACCACGTTCGGGTGCCAGATGAATGCGCACGACTCGGAGCGGATCAAGGGCCTGCTCGAGTCGCTCGGGCTCGGCGAGACGCATGCGCAGGACGAGGCCGACGTGCTCGTGTTCAACACGTGCACGATCCGCGAGAAGCCCGATCAGCGGTTCGCTGCCCACCTCGCGCAGGCGGCCGCGCTCAAGCGTGCAGATCCGGACAAGATCATCGCCGTCGGCGGGTGCTACGCCGAGGCTCAGCGCGAGCGATTGTTCGAGCTCTATCCGTACGTCGACGTCGCGTTCGGCCCGGGGTCGATCCCGCATCTGGCCGACTGGATCGGCACCGGCGGAGAGGCGCCGCGCGGCCGGTTTGCGGAGTGGCGGTCCTTCGCCGGCGACCTGCCGCAGAAGCGCGAGCGACGGTTCCAGGCCTGGGTACAGATCTCGATGGGCTGCAATTCCAAATGCTCCTATTGCATCGTCCCGGCGGTCCGCGGGCGCGAGCAGAGCCGCCGTCCCGGCGACGTCATCGCGGAGATCGAGCAACTGGCGGACGCCGGCGTGCGCGAGGTGACGCTGCTCGGGCAGAACGTCAACTCCTACGGCCGCGATTTGCCGCTCGAGGCGCGGATCGACTTCGCAGAGCTCCTGCGCGCCTGCGACGCGGTCGACGGGATCGAGCGCATCCGCTTCACTAGCCCTCACCCGAAGGACTTCCGCGCACCGGTGATCGCGGCGATGGCCGAGTGCGAAGCGGTCTGCGAGCACGCTCACCTCCCGCTCCAGTCGGGGTCGACGAGGCTCCTGAAGGCGATGCGTCGCACGTACGGACGGGAGCGCTACCTACGGCTCGTCGACGAGCTCCGCGAGGCGATCCCGGACCTCGCGGTGACGACCGATCTCATCGTCGGCTTCCCGGGCGAGACCGACGCCGATTTCGCGGAGACCTTGGAGGTCGTCGAGGAGGTCGGCTTCGATGGCGCGTTCACGTTCGTGTACTCGCCGCGGGCAGGCACCGAGGCGGCCACCTTGCCGGGCCAGATCCCCGAGGACCTCAAGCGCGACCGGATCGAGCGACTGATCGACGTGTGCCAGCGGGTCGCCCACGAGCGCAACCGCGCGCGGGTCGGCACGTCGGAGGAGGTTCTGGTCGAGGGTCCGAGCCGCACCGATCCGGCCGTGCTCCGCGGCCGAACGCGGCGCAACACGACCGTGAACTTCGAAGGCGGCGGAGAGCCCGGTGAGCTGGTCGAGGTCGCGATCGAGGATGCCACGTCGACGACGCTGCGCGGAACGCGCGTCGCCGTCGCGGCGGTGCGCTGATCGTCACGCTTTCGACACGGCTCGGCACCCCCCGGTGACGAAATCTCCCGTACCGTTGATAGCGGGGGGCATCCCGACCGGAAGAGACGTGGTCGATAGGGACCGGGCCGAAGTGGTCGCGATCTTCGGGCCGACGGCGTCCGGCAAGACGGCCGTCGCCGAGGCGTTCGCGGACGCGATCGGCGGCGAGGTGATCTCGTGCGACTCCATGCAGGCTTATCGCGGCCTGCCGATCCTGACGAACCAGCCCGAGCGGCCGACACGGCTCGTGGGCGTCTGGCCGCTCGACCACGAAGGCTCCGTCGCCGAGTTCGCCCAGCTCGCGCACGCCGCGGTGGACGAGTTGCTCGCCGCCGGGCGAATGCCGGTGCTCGCCGGCGGCACGGGCCTGTACCTGCG
>JALZOQ010000323.1 GCA_030913835.1 Actinomycetota bacterium
GCGTTCCTGAACGCGATTCAGGCCGCGATGCGGCGCGCGCGCGAGCTCGCGGCCGGCGAGCCGTGACGCAGGACGTCGAGCTCGTCGTCGTCGACAACGCGGGCGTCGCAGCGCGCCGGACAGCGGAGCTGCTCGCGATGGCGGCGCGAAGCGGCGGCCACATCGCGCTCTCGGGAGGGTCGGGCCCGAAACGGGCATACGAGCTCGCGGCGGAGCTGGCGCCCGACTGGAGCGCTTCGGAGGTCTGGTGGGGCGACGAACGCTGCGTTCCTCCCGACGACGAGCGGTCGAACTACCGGCTGTCGAAGGAGGCGCTGCTCGACCGTCTCGAGGGCCAACCGGCGGCCGTGCACCGGATCGAGGGAGAGCTCGAGCCCACGGAGGCGGCCCTCCGCTACGACCGGGCTCTGCAGGGCATCCAGCTCGATCTGAATCTGCTCGGCATCGGGCCGGACGGCCACACGGCGTCGCTGTTCCCGCACGCGCCGACGCTCGAGGAGCCCGAGCGTCTCGCCGTGCCCGCCGAGGCCGCATTCGAGCCATTCGTCCCGCGCGTGACGCTGACGGTGCCCGCGAACTCCGCCGCCGCGCACGTCCTCTTCCTCGCCACCGGTGCCGCGAAGGCCGACGCCGTGCGGCGCGCGTTCGGCGAGCCGCCGGACCCCGGGACGCCCGCGAGCCTCGTCCGTTCCCAGGCCGGACGCACGACAGCGATCCTTGACCGCGAGGCTGCAGCCCAGCTCCCCTTCTGACAAGATCGCAGGAGTATCGACCTGGGAGGGTCGTTGGCAGGCACATCGAGCGAGCGAGATGTGGCGACGGGTAACGCGCGCGAGCGCACCGATCGCAGGGGCATCGCCGAGGTGATGACGCTCGACCGGCCGGAGCAGCTCAAGGCTCTCGGCCACCCGCTGCGTGTACGCGTGCTCGAGATGCTCGGGGGCGACGAAGCGTGGCAGCTCACGAATCGCGAGCTGGCGCAGGCGCTCGGCGTCGATCCCGGGCACCTGCACTTCCACGTGCGCATGCTCCTGAGGGCGGGGCTGATCGAGCTCACGCCGAGTCCCGGGAAAGGCCGCGAGAAGCCCTACCGCGCGGTCGCGCGCATGTTCCGCGTCGCGCCCGACCTGCTCGCCGCTGGGCACGGCAACGACCTGCAGGCCGCGATGCTCGACGAGGTGCAGCGATCATTCGCCGCGTACAGCTCGGACGGCCGCTTTCGCGCGCTGCAGGTCACGATCCAGCTCGACCAGGCCACGGCGATCGGGCTGGCGGAGAAGATGATGGAAGACGCGCACGACGTCGAGGACATTGCCGCTGACAAGATCGTCGTGACGGTCTTCGCGCACCCGCCCGCGCAGCGCGACGACACGGACTAGCCCGGCAGTAGCGGCGACGCGGCAAGTTCCGCCGCCATGTCGCGGCGGGCCGCGAGCGCCTGGAGCACGAGCACGGTGTCGGCGAGCGGAATGTCCTCGAGGTAGCCCTCGCGCATCTCGAACGATTCGAGCACGCTCTCGACGGCTTCGACGTAGCCGAGCCGGTCGTGGGTGGCAATGAACGCGAGCGCGTCGCCAACGTCGTGCGGGAAGCCCTCGTCGAGGCGAAGGCCGTCGGCGAGCACGCGCCCGTCCTCCCAACGCTCGAGCACCAGGCTCGCGAGACACGCGGCGTAGCGGCCGATCGGCGATTCGGCCTCGGCCGCCCCTTGCTCGAGCGTCCAGCGGGCTTCGTCTTCCGCGGCCGTCCAGTCACCGGCCAGAAGCCGCGCCTTGATCATCCCGATCGGACGGCCCCAGCTGCCGGGAGGCGCGTCGGCCCAACTCTCGCGGTAGCGCTCGGCCGCGCGTGCAAGCCACTCCGCCGCCTCGTCGGCCCGGCCCTGGGCCAGAAACGCCAGCCCCGCGCCGCCGGCCGCATTCCCGAGTCGGGTGAGCTGCCGCTGCCGCGCATCGGCGTCCTCGGCATCCGGCAGGCGCGTCTCGCCGTCGCGGTACCTGGCGAGCTCGCGCTCGACGTGCGCGCTCCAGTCGGTCATCGACGGGAAGCCTAGATCCGCCCCATTCGTTCTGACGTAGGCCACTCGATGGACAACACGTTCTGCAATCTCTCGTTCGGCCTCGCGCCAGGCGTCGTGGTGACGCCGCGGCCGACCTCCGAGCGCCTCGTCGCCGAGGCGCTGGCCCACATCGCCGGGAGGCCCGCGTGCGTGGCCGACGTCGGCACCGGGTCGGGCGCCGACGCAGCGCACGCTGCGTAAGATCGAAGGCGCGATGGCGCGCGAATTGCGAGAGGTCTACTACGTCGACGGGCTTCGGACCGCGTTCGGCAAGGCCGGGCCGAAGGGGATGTTCTGGTCGACGCGTGCCGATGACATGGGCGTCAAGGTCGTGCGGGAGCTGCTGCGGCGGAATCCCGAGATCCCGCCCGAGCGGATCGGCGACGTGATCATGGCCGCGACCGCGCAGGTGGGCGATCAGGGGCTGACGCTGGGACGCGACGTCGCGCTGCTCGCGGGCATCCCCCAGAGCGTCCCTGGGTTCGCGATCGACCGCATGTGCGCCGGCGCACTCACGGCCGTCACCGCAGGCGCGGGCGAGCTGGCGATGGGCGCGGCGGACGTGGTGCTCGCGGGCGGCGTCGAGCACATGGGGCACCACCCCATGGGCGACGACGTCGATTTCAACCCGCGCTTCGTCGCCGAGCGGCTGATCGACACCTCGGCCGTCACGATGGGCGCGACGGCGGAGAACCTGCACGACCGCTTCCCCGAGCTGACCAAGGAGCGCGCGGACGCCTTCGCCGTCCAGTCGCAGCAGCGGGCGACCGCCGCGTGGCAGAACGGCGTCATGCGCGAGACCGTCGTCCCGATGTCCGTCTTCACGGACGAGGGCTGGCGCATAGCCGAGCGCGACGAGTTCCTTCGTCCGGACACGACGCTCGACGGCCTCTCCGACCTGAAGACGCCGTTCCGGCCGGGCGGACGCGTCACGGCAGGAAACTCCGCCGGGCTCACCGACGGCGCGACGGCCTGCTTGCTCGCCTCGGACCGAGCCGTGGACGAGCTCGGCCTCGAGCCGAAGATGCGCCTCGTCGCGTTCGCCTTCGCGGGGGTCGAGCCGGAGCTGATGGGCATCGGCCCGATCCCGGCAACGCAGAAGGTTCTCGACCAGGCCGGCCTGACCCTCGACGACGTGGGCCTGCTCGAGCTGAACGAGCCGTTCGCGGTGCAGGTCCTGACCTGGTGCGACGCGTTCGGCGTCGCGGCCGACGACGAGCGCCTGAACCCGTACGGAGGCGCGATCGCCTTCGGCCATCCGCTCGCCGCGACCGGCGTCCGGCTCATGGCTCAGCTCGCGTACGGCTTCCGCGAGCGCTCGGACGCGCAATACGGCCTGACCGCTCTCTGCGTCGGAATGGGGATGGGCGCCGCCATCCTGTGGGAACGTGTCTGACACCGAGTTCAAGCTCGCGCGCTCCGGGGACGTCGCGATCGTCACGATCGACAACGGCGCCGACCACACCAAGCCCACGTTCTTCTCGCGGGGCGCGCTCGAGTCGCTCGACCGCCTCCTCACGGAGCTCGAGCGCAGCGACTTCGCGGCGCTGGTCCTGACCGGCAAGCCGTTCGTCTTCGCCGCGGGAGCCGACGTGACCGAGTTCCCCGACGTCTCGGCCGAGCTGGCGCGCGAAGGCTCTCGAGCCGGCCATGAGCTCTTCGCGCGGCTCAGCGCGCTGCCCTATCCGACCGTGGCGGCGATCAACGGCGCGTGCCTGGGCGGCGGCGTCGAGATCGCGCTGCACTGCGACGCGCGCTCGATCTCCTCGGCCGTCCGGCATTTCGCCTGCCCGGAGGTCTTTCTCGGGATCTTCCCGGCCTGGGGCGGCACGCAGATCATCCCCCGGCTCGTCGGCCCCGAGACGGCCGTGAAGTTCATCGTCGCGAACCCGCTCAGGCAAAACCGGATGCTCGACGCTCGCAAGGCGCACGAGCTTGGCTTCGCCGACGCTCTCTTCGAGCCGGTCGAGTTCCTGGACGACTCGATCCGCTTCGCACGCGAGCTCGCGGAGCGCGGCGGGATCGAGCGTCCCGAGCCCGACTTCTCGGAGCTCGAGCCGATCATGCGCCGTGCGCGCAGCGACGTCGAGGACACGGTTCACGGCGCCGCCCCGGGCCCGTACCGCGCGCTCGACCTGATCGAAGGCGCGTCGACCTGGTCGCTGGAGGAGGGCTACAGGGCCGAGGAGGACGCGATCGCCGAGCTGCTCCCCAGCCGCCAAGCGCAGGCTTCGATCTACGCGTTCGACCTGGTCGAGCGCCGAATCAAGCGCGGCGTAGGCGTGCCCGACGCGAAGCCGCGCCGGGTCGAGCGCGTCGGGATCGTCGGCGCCGGCCTGATGGCGACGCAGCTCGCGACGCTCTTCCTCCGCCGGCTCGAAGTTCCGATCGTGCTTCGCGACCTCGAGCAGGCGACGGTCGACCGCGCGATCGGCTCGATCCGCGACGAGCTGGCGCTGCAGGTCTCGAAGGGACGCTACGACGAAGGCAAGGCGCGTTTTCTCGGCTCGCTCGTCTCGGGCTCCACCTCCTACGAGGTCTTCGACGGCTGCGACCTCGTGCTCGAGGCGGTCTTCGAGGAGCTCGGGGTCAAGCAGGAGGTCTTCGCCGAGCTCGAGCGCGTCGTTTTGCCGGAGTGCGTCCTCGCGACGAACACCTCCTCGCTCTCTGTGACGGAGATGGCGTCCGGTCTCGAGCACCCGGATCGCGTCGTCGGGATGCATTTCTTCAACCCGGTCGCGCTGATGCCGCTCGTCGAGCTCGTCCGCGCGGCGGAGACCGACGACGTCACGCTTGCGACTGCCTGGGACGTCTCGAAGAAGCTGCGCAAGCGCGCGGTTGTCGTGCGGGACGCGCCGGGCTTCGTCGTCAACCGGGTGCTCACGCGCATGACGCGTGTGCTGATGGACGCTCTGGAGCACGGCAACTCGGTCGAGGAGACCGACGAGGCGATCATGCGTCTCGGCATGCCCATGGCCCCCTCGGTGCTCCTGCAAATGGTCGGCCCACGCGTGGCAAACCACGTGCTCGAGACGATGCACGACGCCTTCCCGGATCGCTTCTCGCTGTCGCCGACGCTCGCGAGCTTCGCGGAGGGAGGCGACGAGATCGTCGTCGTCGAGGACGCGCCGAAGAGCATCGAGGAGATCACGGAGGCGGTGCTCGACGCCGTGGCGGACGAGATCCACCGGCTGCTCGAGGAGGGCGTCGTCGCGGAGGCCGCAGACGTCGACGCCTGCCTGATTCTCGGCGCGGGGTGGCCCTTCTTCCTCGGCGGGATCACGAAATACCTCGACCAGACCGGCGTGTCGGAGCGGCTGTTCGGCCATCCCCTCTCTGACGCGCACGCGGTCGCGCCGGCTTAGCGATGGCACGCGACGATTGGCGCATCCACGTCGAGCTTCCCGAGGAGGCCGAGGGCATCCTCGGGCGGCTGGGGCTCCACCTCGGCTCGAGCGCGCGCGAGCTCGCCCGTGAGCTGGAGGGCCGCCGCCTCGCCGTCTCGCAGGACGGCGCCGATCTGTTCGTCTACGCGGGCACACGCCGCGAGGCCGAGCGGGCCCGCGAGATCGTCGAGGCCGAGCTCGGGGAGGAGGGACTGCAGGCGCAGACGAGCCGCGTCCAGCACTGGCTGCAGGAGGAGGGCCACTGGTCGGACGAGCTGCCCGAGCCGTCGGCGGACGAGGCGCTCCTCGCCGAGGGATTCGCGCCCTGGGAGGTCCGCGTCGAGTGCGAGTCGCGCGAGGCGGCGCGCGACCTGGCGGAGCAGCTCGAGGCAGAGGGCTACGGGGTCG
>JALZOQ010000353.1 GCA_030913835.1 Actinomycetota bacterium
CATCTGTGCCGCCGGAGGCGCGCCGCTCGCCCCAACGCATCCGCGTCCAGCATGACGGGTCGCCCCCGTATCTAAAGTCGATACGAGGGCTCCCTGCGTCCTTGCCTCGGAACGACCATCGCGCCCCGACAACGAGCGACGTTCCACCAAACCCTCCTAGCGACCGACGAAGAACGCGACCAAAACGGCGGCTCCGACCACCGCCGCCGCGACCGCGACGATGTTCAGGAACACGTCACGCGTAGCCCAATTCGTCCAGCCGGTCCTCGTCCAAACCGAAGTAGTGCGCGAGCTCGTGCAAGACGGTGATGCGGATCTCGCGCTCGAGGTCCCGCGAATCCGGGAACTCTTCCACGAGTGGCCGCCTGAAGATCGTCACCTTGGCCGGGAGATACGGCTCCTCCTGGAAGAGGCCGAACAGATCGGGATCCTGGGGGTCCTCCTCCGCGACGACGACGGCGACGTTCTCGAGCTTGCGCGCGAGCTCGGGCGGGAGCGCGTCGAGCGCGCGCCTGACGTGCTCCTCGAAGGTCAGCGCCACGAGGGCAGGACCCGGCGCGGCGGCTCGTAGCGCCTCGGCCCGAACAGCCTGATCGTCAGGAAGCCGAACACGAAGCCGCCGATGTGCGCGAAGTACGCGACCCCCCCGTCCGCGTCGGGGTGGGTGAAGGAGATCCCGCCCTCCAGCGCCTGGAACACGAACCAGAGACCGAGGTAGAGGAACGCCGGGATCGGGATGAAGAAGATCGGCGCGATCCAGGTCAGGACGCGGCCCATCGGGTGCAGGAGGATGTAGCCGCCCAGCACGGCCGCGATCGCACCGCTCGCGCCCAGGTTCGGAATCGTCCCCGAGGCGTCGCTGCCGTACTGCAGCGTGACGAACGTCTGCAGCGCCGTCGCGGCCAACCCGCCCCCGACGTAGAAGAGGATGAACTTGACCCGGCCCAGCCGGTCCTCGACGTTGTTCCCGAAGATCCAGAGGAACAGCATGTTCCCGAGCAGGTGCAGCCAGCTGCCGTGCATGAACATCGACGTGAAGGCGGTGACGAGCCAGTCCGCCCCGACGATCTCGCAAGAGTGCTCGAACTCGCACGGGTGGTACGCGTACTCGTCGACCGAGTTCTGGAGCTGCGGGAGCTGGTAGAAGACCCAGACCGCGACGTTGATCGCGATCAGCGTCACGGTGAGCACGGGACGCGTGCGCGTCGGGATGTTGTCCTTGATCGGCAGCATCGCGCTCCTCTACCCGGGCTCGGCGCTCAGCGAATCACGGCACGATTAGAGCCATCAGCGCCTTCTGCGCGTGCAGGCGGTTCTCGGCCTCGTCCCAGACTGCGGACTGCGGCCCGTAGAGGACGGCCTCGGTGACCTCCTCGCCGTAGTGGGCGGGCAAGCAGTGCAGGACGATCGCGTCGGGCGAGGCCGCGCGCACAAGCTCCTCGTCGATCCCGTAGCCCGCGAGGTCGTTCAGGCGCCGGGCGCGCTCGTCCTCCTGGCCCATGCTCGTCCAGACGTCGGTGTAGAGGACGTCCGCGCCCTGGGCGGCGTGGCGGGGAACGTCGGTGAGCTCGACCTCCCCGTCCTCGCGGGCGAGCGCGACGGCTTCGGCGGGGGGCTCGTATCCCTTCGGCGTCGCGGCGACGAAGCTCACGCCCAGCCTGGTGCAGGCGACCATGAGCGAGGCGCACACGTTGTTGCCGTCGCCGAAGTACGCGACGCGGATGCCCTCGAGCCGACCGAAGCGCTCGCGGATCGTCATCACGTCGGCGAGCGCCTGGCATGGATGCGCGCTGTCGGTGAGGCCGTTGATCACGGGGATGTCCGCGTGCTCGGCGAGCTCCTCGACGTCGGCCTGCGCGAAGGTGCGGATCATGATCGCGTCGAGGTAGCGGGAGAGCACGCGGGCGGTGTCCTTGACCGTCTCGCCGCGGCCGAGCTGGAGGTCTGATGCCGAGAGGTAAAGGCCGATGCCGCCGAGCTGGTAGATCCCGACCTCGAACGAGACGCGAGTCCGCGTCGACGGCTTCTGGAAGATCATCCCGAGCGTGCGACCGGGGAGCAGCGCGTGGGGCTCGCGCGCCGACTGCAGTCGCTTGAGCTCGTCCGCGAGGTCGAGCGCCTGCAGCAGCTCGTCTCGGCTCCAGTCGGCGACGCGCGTGAAGTCCCGGCCCTTCAGCTCGTCGGCGACCGCGATCACGCGTGGAATCCTAGGTGTCGGCGCATCAGCCCGACGAGAGCAGCCAGAGCCCGCCGACCGTGTACAGCACCATCAGGGCGAGCAGCGGCACCTGCGTCAGGGTGGCCGTCCGCGCCGATGCGAAGAGGCCAACGGCCCGATCGTGTGCGACCGCCAGGCCGAGTACGTGGCCGATGACGAGGGCGCCGCACTGGACGTACCAGATCGTGTTCGGTGAAACCGGCTGGAGGCGTAGCTGGAAATCCGCGGTACCGAACAGATCCCAGCCGCGCCCGAACGGATCGGATGCCAGCGGAATCGCGCGCTGACCCTCCCCGAGCACGAGCGAGAAGTAGTGCGCGACGACATACGCGAACGCGATCGGAATCAAGCTGCCCGCGAACGCCTTCGCAAGGCCGGCCCGATGACGGCTCGCGACCTGCGCCGCGCGCACCGCGAGCAGGAACGTCAGGGCGACGACTGCGACCGCGACGGTGAGCCCGACGAAATTCAGCAAGGTCTTCGACGTCGCCGTCCGGTCCTGCCAGAAGCTCGTCCGCTGGAACCCGTCGAACGCGACCGACCCGAGCATGACGGCGACGATCGCGATCGTTCCCGGCGGCTCATCCTGGCGTGACACTCCGGCGAGCGGCCGGCGGAGGACCAGTCGTCCGTCCTCGAGCCCGAGCGGTGCCAGGCGCGAGAGGAGTCTGAAGTAGACGGCGAAGGCCTCGCCGCCCCGGAGCCACGCCTCGCGGCCGAAGGTCAGCATCCCGAGCCATGCAACCCAGCTGTAGAGCACGATCGCGACGGCGAGCACCCTCGGATTCGAGGCGTCGGGGTAGACGAGCTCGAGCGCTGTGAACGCGAAGAGGAGCGCGGCCGCCGGCCAAAGCCCGAGCCGGTCCGGGTAGTCGACGGGACGCCCGCGCAGTCCGGCGCGCTCGGCGAGCCAGGCGACTGCGTCGGCCGCGGCTCGCCACGGGCTGACGAGCGCCCAGATGTTCCCGACGAGGACGGAGAGCGCCGGAACGAGCAGGGCGAAGATGACCCAGACGAAGACGGGCGCGATGTTCGTCGCCGTCGAGGGGCCGCCGATCAGCGCAGCGACGAGGACGACCGCGAAGAGGAAGAGCGAGACCGTGCCGGTCGTGACGCGCAGGGCGCGCGAGCGTGCGAGCGCGTCGAGCCAGGCCGGCGCAGGACGCCCGGGCTCGTCGAGCAGCGACCGCTTCCAGAGGACGGCCAGCGCCGCGAACGACACGATCAGGACGACCGCCGCGCCGTAGAGGAACAGCCAGCCTGGAATCGGGAGGTCCTTGACGCCTCCGATCCCGTGCGCGAGAACCGCGATCACGGCTCGACGGTCAGCTCGGCGATCTGAACGCCGCGGTCCTCCAGCTCGATCTCGAAGCGGCCGACGAGGTCCGCCGTGAACGGGATGCGCGCCCGTTTCCCCCGGGCCACGTCCCGCATCAGGTCGAAGCCGTGAAGGTGAACGTGATCGGTGACGTCGGAACGAACCGTCAGCACGACCTTGGCGCCCTTAGTCGTCTTCAGGCGCCTGATTCCACCGACCGGCTGTCCGCCGCGCACCACGATCGTTGCAACGAGGCTTTTCGTCGTCTGGGTGGGTGTCGGGGCCGGCTCGGTCCCCACTGTGGTGGGCACCGTTGACGTCGTCGTCGTCGTCGTCGGCGGCGGCTCTGTCGAGTCGTCGTCGCGTGGCCGCAGCGCGAGGAAAAGAAGAACGAGGAGCGCGACGGCGACCAGCGCGAGCGGAATCCGGTAGCGCGACATCAGCTCGATGGTCGCACGTGCGTACCGCCGTTGCCCTCGAGCGCGTCCGCGAGCGATTCGGCCGAGGCGATCAGCGTCTCGCCGCCGGTGCGGGCGAATGCGAGCGCGGCTTCGAGCTTGGGGCGCATCGAGCCCGCCGCGAGCTCCGGAAGCAGTGCTTCCGCCTCCGCAACCGTCAGCTCACGGAGCTCGCTCTCTCCGGGGCCGCCGAAGTCGCGGTAGAGCGCCGGGACGTCGGTGACGATCACGAGCCGCTCTGCCCCGAGCGCCGCGGCGAGCACCGCCGACGCGCGATCCTTGTCGATCACGGCGTCGATGCCCTTCAAGCGCTCGTCGCGGCGGACGACCGGGATGCCACCGCCCCCGCAGGCGATGACGACGTCGCCCGCCTCCGCGAGCGCGCGGATCGACTCGAGCTCGACGATCTCGAGCGGCGCGGGCGACGCCACGACCCGGCGCCAGCCGCGCCCGGCGTCCGAGACGACGGACCAGCCGCGCTCGCTCTCGAGCCGGCGCGCCTCCTCCTCGGAGTAGAACGGCCCGACCGGCTTCGTCGGCTCCGAGAGGGCCGGGTCGTCGTCGGCCACCTCGACGTGCGTGAGGACGCACGCGACGGGGCGTCCCGCGACCGGCCGCAGCTCGGCGGCGAGAAGCGTCCCGATCTCCGCCTGCGTCTGCGCGACCGCGACGTAGAGCGGCAGCGGCGGCGCCACCTCGGCCCCGCGTTCCTGCCTCAGCAGCTCGTTTCCGACCTGCGGGCCGTTCCCGTGCGTGACGACGACCTGCTGGTCGGAGAGGAGCGGCGCGAGCGCCGTGCAGGCGGAGCGGAGGTTCGCGAGCTGCTCGGCGGCTGTACCGCGCTCGCCGTCGCGAACGAGGGCATTGCCCCCCAGCGCTATGACGGTGGTCACCCTCGCGCCCCCGGCCGGCAGTCCCTCCCGCCCGGCGGAGCCGGGCTCCGGCGCTGCCTGACCCCGCTGACGGTGCGATGCCTTCCGGGGCCGCGCTGCGGTGCACTGTCCCCCCCGGCCTCCCACCGCCGGCGGCGCCCCGGGAACGCGAGGGCAACCACCGGGGTCGTCACACCGCGGCGGGCTGCGGGATCAGGCCCTTCTCGGCCAGCACGTCCGCGAGCGTCGGCTCGCCCAGCTCCTGCAGCTTGTAGGTGACCCGCATGGCCGGCTTGTCGAGCTCGATCAGGCGGCGCAGGTCGACCGGCGTCCCGATCAGGACGAGGTCGGCGTCCGAGCGCGCGATCGTCTCGCGCAGATCCTCCATCTGCTTGCGCCCGTAGCCCATCGCGGGCAGGAGCTTGCCGACGTCCGGGTAGTCCTCGAACGTCTTCGCGATCGTCCCGACCGCGAACGGCCGCGGATCGACCAGCTCGGCGGCGCCGTGCTGCTTCGCGGCCAGCACCGCTGCGCCGAAGGCCATCTCGCCGTGGGTCAGCGTCGGCCCGTCCTCGATCGCGAGGACGCGCTTGCCGAGGATCTCGTCCGCGTCGCCTTCTACGAGGAACGGCGAGGCCGCGAGCACGACCTTCGCGCAGGGCGCATGCGCGTGGATCGACTCGAGCACCGCGTCGACTCCCTCCTGCGACGCACTGTCGACCTTGTTCACGACGCAAACGTCTGCCATGCGGAGATTCGTTTCGCCGGGGTGGTAGCGCAGCTCGTGCCCAGGGCGGTGCGGGTCGACGACGACGATGTGGAGGTCGGGTTCGACGAACGGCGTGTCGTTGTTGCCGCCGTCCCAGAGGATCACGTCTGCCTCCGACTCGGCCGTGCGCAGAATCCGCTCGTAGTCGACGCCGGCGAAGACGAGATTGCCCTCGGCGAGGTGCGGCTCGTACTCCTCGCGCTCCTCGATCGTCGCGTCGGCTGCGTCGAGATCCTCGTAGCGCTCGAACCGCTGCACCGCCTGCGCAGACAGGTCTCCGTAGGGCATGGGGTGGCGCAGGACGGCGACGCGCTTGCCGGCTTCGCGGAGCAGGGCGGCAACGCGGCGAGTCGTCTGGCTCTTCCCCGACCCGGTGCGGACGGCGCAGATCGCGACGGCCGGTTTCGTCGAGCGGATCATCGTCTCGCGGGGCGAGATCAGCCGGAACGAGGCGCCCGCCGCGAGCGCGCGCGAGCCGACGTGCATGACGTGCTCGTGCGTCACGTCCGAGTACGCGAAGACGACCTCGTCGATCTCGTGCTCGCGGACGATCTGCTCGAGGCTCGACTCGGGCAGGATCGGGATCCCCTCCGGGTACTGCTCCCCGGCGAGCTCAGCCGGGTATATGCGCCCGTCGATGTCGGGGATCTGCGTCGCGGTGAAGGCCACGACCTCGGCGTTGTCATCGCCGCGATAGACGAGGTTGAAGTTGTGGAAGTCGCGCCCTGCGGCGCCGGCGATGAGCACGCGGGTTCGGGTCATGCATAAAGCTTATGCAGGCGCTCAGGACGGAGGGGGCGTGAACCGCAGAATATGATTAGGTCGTGGGCTGGCTGATCCTCCCGCTCGGCGCTCTCGCCTACTGCGCGTTCGCGCTGGTACTGCTGCGCGCGGTGACGGGCGAGTGGCCCGAACTCTTCATGCCCGGTTCGCATACCGATGAATGGAGCAGCGAGCTGGCGGAGCTGCACCCCCGCGTTCCCCTGCGGACGAGGCTCCGGGGCTTCGTCGCGTCCCGGCCTCCCTCGGTGCCGACCGGCCGCTCGGCGCGCGTCCTGCCGGGCTCGTTCTTCGAGATCCGCCCGGACTAGGCGAGTGTCTCGCGGATGCGCTCCGCGACCGCTTCCATCTCGATCGGCGCGCCGGTGACCTCGCTCAGCAGCTCGTCGGCGTTCATGCGCTGGCCCTCCGACCAGAGCTCGCGCAGGAGCGAGCCCGCGTCGCGCCGCGTGAACCACTTGTTGCCGAAGCGCTCGCGCAGGAACGCACGCAGCTGCGCCTCGAACGCCCACGAGCGCAGGTACGCGGTGACGTAGAAGCTCGAGTCGATGTCGGCGAGGTAGTCCGTCGGGCTCGGCTCGATCTTCAGGGCGTCGCCGAGCAATTCCACGTAACGCGGTTGGAGCGGGGTCGGATCGTCGGCGGCGTAGAACTCGAGCTCGTACAAGAGCTTCGCGCAGTAGCGGCGGACGAAATAGAGGAGCCCGGTCGCCCCTTCCGCGGCGAACTCCTGCGGGCGGGGAACGTCGAGGCGGCGGACGAGCCAGGCGGGCTCGTCGATCAGGTGCTGGAGCAGCATCGCCCAGCCCTCGGTGACCGCGTTATCGCCGAGTCGCCTGTCCTCGACTGACAGGTCCGCGGACGTGTGCGCGAAGTGCTCGGTATGCCCAGCCTCGTGGAAGAGCGCGCGCCAGTCGTCCGGGCCGCCCATCGGCTGGATCACGAGCATCACCTTCCCGGGCACCTCGATCGGGGCGCAGAAGGCCCGCGGTGTCTTCAGCGGCCGCTCCTCGAGGTCCAGGTGGACGTTCTTCTGTGCGTGCAGGTCGATCCCGAGGTCGGCGAGCGTGGCCTCGAGGGCCGGGACCATCCCGTCGGCGGGGAAGGCGGCGTCCCAGCCGACGGCGCGGAAGACGCGCGCGACGTCCCAGCGCTGCGCTTCCGAGAGCGGAACGCCAGCGCGCTCGCGGAAGAGCCGGTCCGCGGTCGTCTCGAAGAGCTGCTCGGTCGAGTCGAGGAAGGCGCGGCACTGCTCGGCGAGGCTGTCGAGCTCGAAGCCGAACCGGCGATAGAGGTCGACGTACGTGTCGGAGCCGAGCTTGCGGACGGCGTCGCGGACGACCTGCGCCGAGTCGAGGTGGATCGGGTTCAAGTGCTCCTCGGTCAGGGCGTTCCGCGTCTTCTCGATCTCGGCCCGCTTCGTTCGATCAGGCTCGTTCGCGATCGTCGGACGGAGCATCCGGAACGGAATCTCCTGCTCGCCGACCTTCGCAGTCAGCTCGGCCTCTAGGCGCGCCTCGCGCTCGGTGTGCTCGCGGGTCAGCTCGCCGATGTAGCCCTCGACCGCGAAGCGCCAGAGCTCGCGGATGCCGCCGCCGGAGCCGTTCACCGCGAGTCCCATCGACTGCGCGCCCTCGAGGCTCGTCAGCTCGGGATAGCGGTCGTAGATCGACTTGAGGTCGAAATCCTCCTTGAGCCCCGCGTAATGGAGGTAGTACTCCTCGTCCAGCTCCGCGATGAAGCGGTCGGCCTTGGCGCGGAAGGCGTCGAGCTCGAGTGCTGAGGGCGGTGCGGAGGGCACCGGCCTAGGATAGACACATGCAGGAGCTCACCCTGCGCACCGAGCGGCGCACCCAACTCGTCGACATCACGCAGCAGGTGGCGGAGGCGCTCGGCTCTCCCGACGGGGCCTCCGCGGCACTCGTCTTCGTCCCCCACACGACCGCCGGCGTGACGATCAACGAGCACGCCGACCCGGCGGTGGCGCGCGACTTTGCCAAGGCGATGGAGCAGCTGGTCGGCGACGGCTGGGGGTGGGAGCACATCGAGGAGGGCGAGGAGAACGCGCCCTCGCACATCCGCGCGGCGCTGATGAGCCCGCAGGTGCTCGTCCCGATCTCCGGCGGGAAGCTCGCGCTCGGGACGTGGCAGGGAATCTTCTTCTGTGAGTTCGACGGCCCGCGCGAACGCAAGGTGTACGTCTCGCTCTTGAGTTGATGCCTCCGTTGGACGCGAGCGGCGTCGAGAGGGATGATCCTTCTACCCGAAGCCAAGGAGGATCCCCATGGCGACCACTGTCCACCTGACGATCCCCGGAGGGACGCAAGAGCTCTACGACGGGCTGAACCGCGAGATGGGCATCGACGAGTCGAACCCTCCGGAGGGCCTGCATCTGCACATCGCCGCCAAGACGGACGACGGCATCCAGATCACTGACGTGTGGGAGTCGCGCGAGCAGTTCGAACGGTTCGTCGAGGACAGCGTGATGCCCGCCATGGCGAAGCTGGGTGGCGACGACGCACCGCCCTTCGAGCCGAAGTTCGGCGAGCTGATCGGCGAGATCGCGGGCGTGCGCGCTACGACGTAGGCGAGCGTCCATCCGAGCGCGAGGCCGTCCTGGAGCCGGTCTAGTCTGAAGGCGTGCCCGAGCCGCATCACGGGGCGTTCGGATCGGATGCCTTCGGAAAGCGCGCGGAGACTGCCGCGCGCTTTTTCGGCACACCGCAGTACATCATCGGCCAGACACTGATCGTGATCGCGTGGATCATCGTCAACGCGGTGGCTATCAGCCTGCGCTGGGATCCATATCCCTTCATCCTGCTCAACCTCGCTTTCTCGACTCAAGCGGCGTACGCGGCGCCCTTGATCCTGCTCGCACAGACACGCCAGGCGGAGCGGGACAAGGTCGCCGTGGAGCGGGACGAGAAGCATCGGGACGACGTGGCGAACATGAACGTCACGCGTCAGGCGGAGGCTCAGAAGACGGCCGACGAGCTGAAGCAGCTGCTCGAGGCGAACACGCAGCTGACGCGCGAGGACAAGGAGCTGACGGAGAAGGTGGAGGCGCTGGCGCTCGAGATTCACGCTCGACTCGTCGACTCGCGCTGAGCGCACCCGGCTAGGCTGGATCGCCGTGGCCGCGCCCGTAGTCAAGGATCAGGAGCTCGAGCTCCACATCGACTCGCTCGCCTACGGCGGGAACGG
>JALZOQ010000304.1 GCA_030913835.1 Actinomycetota bacterium
GTTTTGTCCTCTTCGTCAAGCGGGGGCTGCCAGGCGACACGGTCCGCGCGCGCGTGACGAACGTGAAGCGCAGCCACGCGGAGGCCCTTGCGCTCGAGGTCGTGGAACCGGGCCCGGAGCGCGTCGAGGCGCCATGCGCGCACTACCCGACCTGCGGGGGCTGCCGGTTCCAGGACCTCGCGTACGAGGCTCAGGTCGCCGCCAAGGAGATGCAGGTCAAGGATGCGTTCCGCCGGCTCGCCGGCCTTCCGGACGCGCCGCTCGAGCCGATCATCCCGGCGGAATCGATCTTCCACTACCGCAACAAGATGGAGTACTCGTTCGCTCAGCTCGCCGACGGGCCCACGCTCGGGCTGCACAAGGCCGGCCGCTGGGACGAGATCCTCGAGATCGAAAAGTGCTGGCTGACGACGGACCTCGGCAACGCGATCCGGAACTCGGTGCGCGGGTGGGCGCGCGAGGAGCGGCTCGTCGCCTACGACCAGGCGGAGCACGGCGGATATCTCCGTCACCTCGTCGTCCGCGAGGGCCGCAACACCGGCCAGGCGCTCGTCCAGCTCGTGACCGCGCCAGGCGAGCGCTTCGAGCGCGAGCATTTCGTCGAGGTGCTCCGGCGCTTCCCCGAAGTCCGTTCGATCCACTGGTCGGTCAACGACAGGCCCGCTGAGGTGACGAACCTTCCGACGGAGCTCCTTTGGGGCGAGGACGCGATCGAGGAGGAGCTCCTGGGACTGCGCTTCCGTGTGCGCCCGAACGCGTTCCTCCAGACGAACACGCAGATGGCCGAGCGGCTCTACGGGTTGGCGATCGACGGGGCGGAGCTGACAGGTGACCAGACCGTCTGGGATCTCTATTGCGGCATCGGCACGATCGGGCTAGCCATGGCCTCACGGGCGCTGACCGTCTGGGGCGTGGAGGTATCGGAGGAGTCGGTGGCGTGCGCGCTCGAGAACGCCGACCTGAACGGGATCACCAACGCGGCCTTCTTCGCCGGCAACGTCGGCCAGGTCGTCGAGGAGCTGCAGGATCGCTCCGGCGCCCCCGACGTCGTCGTCGTCGACCCGCCGCGTGCGGGCCTCGCGGGGAAGGCGCTGCGCCGACTCGGGCGGATTGGCGCGCCGCGGATCGTCTACGTGTCGTGTAACCCGACGACGCTCGCGGGCGACGTGAAGCAGCTGCGCGAGCAGTGGGGCTACGAGCTCGAGCGGGCGCGTCCCGTGGACATGTTCCCGCACACGCCGCACGTCGAGTGCGTGGCGGTGCTCAACCGCGTCTCCGAACCGGCCACCTAACAGACTGTTACGTGGTCAAGGGGCGCGCGGAATCGACGCGGCGTCTCGCTTGGAGCCGCTCCGCAGCGCGTGCCAGAGCAGATCGGCGTTCGGGACGAGGAAGCCGAGCGAAAGGGCCGGGAGCGCGGGGAGGCCGTCGAGGTCCCACCAGACCGCGCAGGCGATGGTGACCCCGAAGGAAAGCGTCATCCCGAGCCAGGTCCAGCCCAGCCGGAGGCCGAAGCGGGCGGAAGCCGCGAGGAAGAGCGCGAAGAAGAGAACGTCCGGCAGGCCGAGGTGCGACGCGGTCTCCTGGCCCAGGGTCGGGAACGCGATCGAGAGGTTGTCGAAGAGACTGCGCCGGTTCTCGACGATGTGCTTCGTCGGGCCGCGCCAGACCGAGTACGCGTCGACCCAGGGGATCACGCAGGCCACGATCACGACCCACGACACCTCCTCGAACACGATCAGGAACCACCAGGCCAGAAACGTGACTGCGAACAGCTTCGCGAAGTCCGCGGCGGTGCCGAGCCCGCCGAGCTGCAGCGCGACCGCCAGCACGGCGAGCGCGGCCGCCAGGAGCGGTACCCCTCGCGCCTGTCGGAAGGGCAAGGCGAGGTAGACGAGCGCAAAGGTCGCCGACATCAGGACGACCGCGACCATCGCCACGTCCCACCAGAGCCCGACGTCGGGCAGGGACTCGTGCACCGCGCCGTAGACCGCCAGTCCTGCGAGCAGCGCGACGAACGCAGCCCACCGCCGCCGGCCGTCTAGGAGCCCTCCTAATAGGGAGGAAGTTCCGCCCACCAGGGGCCGAGCGTCTTCAGCGCGTTCCAAAAGGCTGTCTTCGCTGGTTGCTCGTCGAGAGAGGAGTCGATGTCCGGCACGACGAGGGCCTCGATGGTCGCGGTGAATCGCTGCAGCTCGCCGGGCTTCCACTCAAGCGTATCCGCGAGCGGAAACTCCAGCTCGTTCACGAACCGGACTGTGTCCTCGCCCATCGCCACGAGCAGCTTCGGCTGGACGATGTGCAGCTCGCGCGCGAGGAACGGCCGGGCGTCCGCCTCGCGCTCGCCGTCGAACTTGAGGCAGTTCGTCCCGTAGATCGCGAGCGGATCCACGTGCAGGCGCTGCAGCGACTTCAGCACGGCCTGGCCGGCGCGCCCGTAGAACGCGACCCCCTCCTGCAGCTCCGAGGGCTGCGGGCTGTGCTTGAGCAGGAAGACATCCGCGAGGGGGTGGCCGGAGCCGACGACCGGAACCGTCGACTCGCCGCCCGCGACGGCGATCTCGTGCCCAAGATCGTTGATCTCGGCGATCGCCTTTTGCAGGTACTTCTCGTAGATCTCGTCGGTAGGCACTGGGCTCACGGCGGCTTAACCGTGTTCGCGCCTAGCGGACCCGTTCCTTGGCCTGGGCGACCCACTTCAGCGACTGCAGGTAGACGAGCGACTTCGGGCGGCGCAGAACCTGGGCGGTGCGAAGCGAGATGAGGAACTCCTCAGGCCCGTCGAATCGCCGCATCCGGAGCGCGCCCGTGCCCACTCCCTGGAGGACGTGGGCGTCGGAGCCCGCGCCCATGGTCAGGTCGTACTTGCG
>JALZOQ010000418.1 GCA_030913835.1 Actinomycetota bacterium
CCTCCTGGAAGCCGAGCGTGACCTTGAACGCGCCGCCGTAGACGCCGACGTCCTCGCCGATCACGAAGACGCGCTTGTCGCGCTGCATCTCCTGCCGGAGCCCGTCGGAGATCGCCTGGAGGTAAGTCTTCTCAGCCATTAGTGGAGGCCAGCTACTTGTGATGGGGGGTGTCGAGGTCCTCGGGCGTCGCGTACACGCCCTCCGTCAGCGTCGAGACGTCCGGCAGCGGCGACTCCTCGGCGCGCTTGAGCGAGTCGTTCATCAGCTTCTTGACGCCGGCGAGGATCTCTTCCTCGTCCTCGTCGGTCATGTTCGCGTTCTCGCGCAGCCAGCCGCGGAACCGTTCGAGCGGGTCGGCCTTCGCCCATTCCTCGAACATCGGCTTGGGGACGTAGAACGCGTCGTCGTGGACGGCGTGGCCTTCCATCCGCAGTGTCAGGCACTCGAGCAACGTCGGTCCGCCGCCGGAGCGCGCCTTCTCGATCGCGCGCTTCGCCTCGCGGTAGACCGCGAGCACATCGGTCCCGTCGACGACGACCCCGTCGAACCCGTAGGCGGCGGCGCGGTCGGCGACGTGCTCGGTCGCGTACTCGAGATGTGTCGGCGTCGAGTACGCCCATTGGTTGTTGTCGCAGACGAACACGACCGGGAGCCGGCGCGTGCCCGCGAGGGTCATCGACTCGTGCGTGTCGCCGCGCGCGGAGGCGCCCTCGCCGAACCAGCCCACCGCAACGCGCTTCTCCTCACGGATGCGGAAGGCGAGCGCGCAGCCCACTGCGACGGGAAGCATTGCGGGCAGGTGGCTGACCATGGCGATCAGACCCAGGTTCGAGTCGGCCATGTGGACGTTTCCGTCCTTGCCCTTCGTCGGCCCGTCCGCGCGGCCCATGTACTGGGCGAAGACCCGCCACGGCTCGACGCCGCGCGTGATGTGGACGCCCATGTCCCGGTGCAGCGGCGTGCCGACGTCGTCCGGCCCCATCGCGGTCGCCACGCCGACGGCTGCGCCCTCGTTGCCGCGGCCGGTGTAGAACGAGCCGGGGATCTTGCCCTGGCGGTAGAGGATGTGCCCGCGCTCCTCGACGCCCCGGGTGATGAGGAGGTTGCGGTAGATCTCGAGCAGGTCCTCGCGGTCCAGTCCTGCCTCCTTCACCTCGTTCAGCGAGCCGACCGGCTCAGCCTCTCTCACCGCCATGCGCTTAACCCCCGTCGTCGGGCCTGGGAACGACTGAACTGTATCGGGTCGGGGTACGGTACTCCGCGATGAGCGCCGACCCCTTTGCCTTCGACCGGTACCTCGTCGAGCAGCTGCTTCGCCCGATGATCAACCTCTACCAGGTCACCCCACTGGCGGTGGGCGACACCCCTGCCGGCGGGCCGATCGCGTACGTGCGCCAGAAGCGGATGGCGATCAAGGAAGACGTGCGTTTCTTCGCGGACGAGGACGAGACGCAGGAGCTCTTCCGCATCAAGGCGCGCCGGATGATCGAGATCGGCGGCAACTACGACGTCACCACGCCTGACGGGCAACGGATCGGGGTGCTCCAGAAGGTGTTCGGCCGCTCGCTTTTCCGCTCGTCGTGGCGCATCCTCGACGCGCAGGAGAACGAGGTCGCCTCGGCGCAAGAGCGGAGCCTCCCACTTGCGATCGCGCGCCGGCTCGTCGACTTCGTGCCGTACATCGGCGAGTTCGTGCCGATTCCGTACAACTTCGACATCAGCGCGGGCGACCGGCGGATCGGAGTCATGGACCGGAAGTTCCAGATCCGCGACAAGTACGTGCTCGACCTGTCCGAAGATCACGAGCGCGTGCTGGACCGCCGACTCGCGATCGCGCTCGCGATCGGGCTCGACACTCTTCAGAACCGGTAGGGGGTGGCAAAGCTCGGCGCCGGGATTTGACCGGCCAGAGCGAGCCGGCGACGCCGATACTACTGCCGTGGCCGAAACCGACCCTTGCCCAATCTGCGCCGCGCCGGTGGAGCGGTGGGAGCGCTACCCGAACCTGGTGTGCTCCCCGTGCGCGTCGCGGGCGCGTGACGAGCGAGGGCGCCGGATGCGGTTCACCAACGAGACGATGCTCGCGGCGGGCTTCATCGCCGAAGTCGAGGACGACGGCGTCTGGCGCCGCGTCGAGGATGCGACGTACCACGCGACGTGCTGGGTCGATGGAAGGCGCTGCATCGCGGGCGAGCACCGCTTCGGCGGGATCGTCGTCCAGGCTTTGGACGACTAGTCCGGAGAACTCGAACGGTGGCGGGTAGAGTCGAGCCGTGGGCAAGGCCGCGGACTGGCTGCGCGAAGAGCGCCGGAAGACCCTCGGCGATTGGGTGGCCGTGTGCCTGCGTTGCGGCGCGGCCCGGCGCTGGTTCGACGAGTTCGAGGCGGAGGTCCCGGAGACGTGCCCGGAGTGCGGCGGCGAGTTGCTCCGACGCTGCCGCGCGTGCAACGAGCCGTTCAGCTCGGTGTTCGCAATCGACTGCGAGGCGTGTGGAACCGCCCTGCGCGAGCCCGAGCTCTTCGGGACGCGGATCCGCAGGCCCGAGCGTTAGGCGCCGACTCGGCGGCGCCGCTGTTAGCTAGCACCGGGCCTCGAGCCTGCGTCGACAGCCGTGCGGGCGCGACGGCCGAACCCTTCTAGGTAGAAGCGGGCTGCCGTCGTATGCTCGAAGCCACAACTGATTGTCTGCTCGAAAGGTGGTGTGCGGCATGAGTACTGATTCTGCGGCGGCGCCGTCCGAGTCTTCTTCTCGCCTGACCGACCGTCGACGTCTGCTCGTCTTCCTCGGTGCCGGTGGTGGGGCCGCGTTGGCGAGCCTGTTCACCCGCGGTGAGGCGCGGGCCGGCCACGACGGCACGAACGTCCTGCACCTGGGAGAGGGCAACATCGCCCCGGGCCGGACCGTTATCTTCGGCAGTACCCCGGGCGATGAAGGCGGCATGCTCAGCATTCGCAACAGCCCCTCCGGAAGGGCGTTCAGTACCAC
>JALZOQ010000421.1 GCA_030913835.1 Actinomycetota bacterium
GTGGTACTCGAGCGCGAACAGCGTGTGCTTCGGCGGCATGTCGGCGGCGCGCGGGGTCGTGCGGAAAGTGGTGTCGCAGCAGCGACAGCTTCCAGACTGACGTAAGCGCGAGTCGTAGACGGCGCTGCAATGCGGACAATCCTCGGGCGCCTCGCCCGGCAGGAACTGCTCGACCCGACGGCACCCGCTGCAGATCAGCACGTCGTGGGTGTGCCGGTTCATCCCCCGCCCGGCGACCAGGGGGCCTGGGAACAGCAAAGTCTCCTGCCCGCAGTCGCAGATGTGGGTCTTGACCCAGAGGAAGAACTTCACCTTCGCCTCATCGCCGCACTCCTCGCAGCGCGTCGTGTACAGGTCGCCAATCTTTGCCTCGACCTCCTGCGCGATCTCCTCAGCGGCGACCTCGAATGCGTCCACGTCCAAGCGCTCAAGTTCGCGCTCGCAAACCCAGCGGGACAGCGGGTTGGTGTCGTAGCCGACAACGGACAGGCCTACACGGTTCGCCTCGAAGAGCGTTGTTCCGCCACCCATGAACGGGTCAAGCACGACGCCGTCGAGGTTGTGGCCGTCGAAGTATGAGAGCCCAAGAGGACGGTCGTCGAACTCGGCCAACAGCAAGCCCCGGAAAAGCGAGCCAGGTCGGCGGGCGAACCACTTGTGGACGCCAATGACCGGCCGGAAATTTTGCTGGATCTGTTTCTCGGCCGAGGCGAGCCCGGCGATCAGAGTGTCATCGAAGCGGCGCTCGAGCACGCGAACAAATTTACTCGTCGGGCCTGTCGGCGGCGTGGCGCGAGCGCATCTTGTCGCGCATTGGGCACAGGAAATTGACTCAGGTAGGGTCGCGCCGTGCCGGACACGTCTGATTACGTCGAGTGGGTCAGCGGCGACGATGTCCCTGAATGGCGCCGCGCCGTAGACGCGGTCTTCATGCTCCCGCCGGACGAGCGGGAGGCGGCACTCCGCGCAATCCGGCCAGTCTACGAAAGCCGCCTTACCCCGCAGTTTCACGCAGTGCCCTGGGGCCCTTCGCTGCATGAGCAGGACGACTTCCGGGTCTCCTACGAACGGGCCCGCGAGCTGACTGAAGGCTTCAAGAAGACCTCGGAGACCGACCTGCTCGCAGCGCTCGAGGCCGACCCGCGAACGCTCGTCGTCTTCCGCCTCATCCTGGGTTACACCATAGGCGAGCTATCCGCGGCGCTGGCACTGATCGAGGTCACTGCCTCGAAGGGCGTCATCGAGGCGCTCGAGAAGGGTCGCGGGGCTGTGACCGATGCGCGGCGAGCGATCCTCGCCGGAGTCGCCAAGGCAGTCACCGGCGTGATCGAGCGCGACCTATTCGCGCTCGACGACGCACTACCGCCCGAGGACTTCAAAAGCCGGCTCGACAAGATCGACACCGAGGACGGCTGGGCGAGTGTGCAGAAGGCAGCCGCTGGCGGCATCGACTACGGCGACCTCCTCTACGAGCGCTATGTCGACGGGTCGTGGTTGGCCGTTCGCTCGGCCTACTCCGAGAAAAAGGGCCGCCTGATCGAGGATGCCGTTGCTGACCTCCTCACCGAGGCCAAGATCGGCTTCGACCAGAACCCCGAGGAGCTTGTGCGCGAGGGCAAGCTGCCCTCGAAGCCTGACTTCGTTCTGCCGAGCGTCGAGGCGGTTGCCGTCACTCTCGAGGCCAAGGGCGCCGACGACGGTGGCACTGCCAGGGACAAGGCAGCCAGAATCGCCGCCGTCGCCACTGCCGCCGACGCGCAGGGTTGGACGCCAATGGCGGTCATCGACGGTAACGGCTGGAAGCGCCGCGATGCACTCGTCCAGACGCTCAAGGCAACCCACGGCCTGACCTTCTCTTTGGCCAACCTCGAACTGATCCTTGAGGTTCCCGAGGTGAAGGCTTTGCGCAGGAGGGGATAGCCTCAGTCCGCGGCATGGCTTGCCGCGGATGCATGAGTGCCTAGCTACTCGTACTGCAAGGCTTCGAGCACGTTGAGCTTCGCGGCGCGCCGCGCGGGCGCGATCGCCGCGACGATCCCGACGAGGATCGTCGCGAGCGTGAAGATGACTAGCGAGAGGATCGGGAGCGTGAACTCGATGAACTCGATGCGCGCGACCAGCAGGCCGGCCAGCACGACGCCGAGCACGATCCCGAGGAAGCCGCCGATCAGCGCGGTGATCACGCTCTCGTGGCGGATCATCCGCCGGACCTGGCGGCGCGTCATCCCGACCGCGCGCAGCATGCCGAGCTCGCGCGTGCGCTCGAACACGGTCAGGATGAGCGTGTTCACGATGCCGAACAGCGAGACGATCACGGAGAGCGCGAGCAGCACGTAGAGCATCAGGAGGATCCTGCTCAGGAACAGGGTCTGGTTCTTGATGAACTCCGTGCGTGTCTGCGCCTTCGCGTTCGGGAACTCCTTCAGGCGCTGCGTCACGGCGGCGAGGTTTGCGTCGGTCTGGCCGCCGCGCATGCGGACGAACGAGTAGAGGTTGCGCGGCTTCGGGTTGAAGCGATCGAAGGTCGCGGCCGAGACCGTGATGGGCCCGAAGGGTGACCCGCCGGTCGGCGGCTCGAAGATGCCCTTGATCACGAAGCGCTCCTTCTCTCCGTTCGCGAAGGTCAACTCGACGGGCGAGCCGACCTTGAGGTCGTGGTTCTTCGCGTAGTTCTCGTCGACGAAGGCACCGTTGTCGCCAAGCGCGGCCAGGACAGCGTTCGAGCCTTCCTTCCACTTCACGTTGAAGATCGTGCTCGTCGCGGGATTGACGGCGGTGGCGAAGATGTTCTTCTTGAACGCCCGGGCCTCGCCTGCGCGGACGTTGCCGACCGCTTCGACGCCGGGCAGCTTCGCGACCGCCTCTGCGGCCGCCGTGGAAATCGGATTGAAGTTGTTCTGCGCCGTAATGGCGTAGTCGGCGCCGCCCCAGAGGTCGTTCACGGCCTTCCGGAACGTCGTGTTGATCCCGGCGGCGAGCAGCGCGACGAGGGTCACGAGCGCCAGTCCGATCATCAGAGCGGCGGCCGTGGAGGCGGTGCGCTGCGGGTTGCGGCGCGCGTTGTCGCGGGCGAGGACCCCCGCCGCGCCGCCGATCCTCGTTGCGGGCCACCCCAGCGCCGCGGCGAGCGGCCGGATGAAGCGCACCGAGAGCAGGGCCACGCCGATGAAGACGAGCAGTGCGCCGACGCCCATCCAGATCAGCAGCTGTCGCGTTCCGAGGTCGGGCGCGAACAGGGCGTACAGGAGCGACGCGAAGCCGAGCACGATCAGGACGGCCGAGCCGGGCGTGCGGAAGCGGGCGAGCCGCGACTCCGGCAGCGTCGCGCCCTCGCGCACGGCGGCGATCGGCGGCACGCGCGTGGCCCGAAATGCCGGCCGCATGCTCGCGATCACCGTGACGACGATGCCGACGACCAGCGAGACCACGACGGTGCGGGGCGCGAAGATGAGCCCGCTGTTCGGCAGCGTGAAGCCTGCCAGGTTGAAGAGGGCGACGAGTCCCTTCGCCAGCGCAAGGCCGAGGAAGAGGCCGATTGTCGCCGCGAGAGCACCGACGATCAGGGACTCGAGGAGGATCGAGCCGAGTACCTGGCGCCGCGACGCGCCGATCGTCCGGATCGTCGCGAACTCGCGCGTCCGTTGCGCGATCGTGATCGACAGCGAGTTGGCGATGACGAAGCTGCCGACGAAGAGCGAGACCCCGGCGAAGACGAGCAGGAAGATGCGTAGGAAATTGATGAACGTGTTCGTGCCGGCGGCATCCTCGTGGGCCTGCCCCGCCGCCGTCCGCACCTGCGCGTCGCGGGGCAGCACCGCCCGGACCTCCTTGATCAGCGCGGCATCCGAGACTCCAGGCTTCGCGGCGACCGCGATCTCGTCCAGCTGGCCCGGCTTGTCGAAGAGGCGCTGAGCGGTCGGAAGGTTGAAGCCGGCGAGCGTGGCGCCGCCGATTGTGTCGACCGATCCGAACTTGACGATCCCGGAGATCCGGAGGCGCCGGACGGGCCCGTCCGCCTGGACGCCGATCGTGTCGGCGACCTTGAAGCCCTCCTTCTTGGCCGTCGACTGGTCGATGACGACTTCGTCGTTCCGGGGCCAGTCGCCCTGGACCAGCGTAAGTGGATTGAAAGGGGAGTTCCCGTTGGCGATGCTGAAGCCGAGGTTCGGCGCGCCGCCGTACACGATCGCCTTGCCGTTCCGGCCGATCAGCAGCGCCTGGTCGCTGTTCACGCCCCCTTCGGCCGCCGCCACGCTTGGCAGCGAGCGCACCTTGCGGAGCACCGTCTCGTCGAGCGTCGGCTTCTGGTTCGCGCTCTCGTCCGACAGCTTGAACGCGGGCTTGCCGGTGATCACGACGCTGGAGCCCTTGCGCACGTCCGTGAAGATCGTGTTGAACGCCTGGTCGATCGAGTCGGTCAGGACGAACGTGCCGCTGACCATCGCGACACCGAGGACGATCGCGACCGCTGTCAGCGTCGTGCGGACCTTGCGCCCAAGGAGTCCCTTGAGCGCGAAGCGGATCATTTGCTGAGCTCGTTCATGACGCTGAGGATCTCGGCGCCGCTCGCGCGTGGGAGCTCGCGCACGAGCTCCCCGTCGGCGAGGAAGAGCACGCGGTCCGCGATCGCCGCCGCGTTCGGGTCGTGTGTGACCATCACGGTTGTCTGGCCGTAGCTCTCGACCGACTCGCGAAGCAGCTCGAGGATCTCGGAGCCAGTCTTCGAGTCGAGGTTGCCGGTCGGCTCATCCGCGAAGACGACGGAGGGCCTCGACACGAGCGCGCGCGCGATCGCGACGCGCTGCTGCTGGCCGCCTGACAGCTCTGCCGGCCGGTGCGTGAGTCGGTCGACGAGCCCGGTCTTCCGGGTCAAATCCTTGAACCAGGCTCGGTCCACCTTGTCCCCGGCGATCGTCAGCGGCAGCAGCAGGTTCTCCTCCGCGGTCAGCATCGGGAGCAGGTTGAAGAACTGAAAGACGAACCCGATGTGCCGGCGGCGGAGCTTCGTTAGGTCGGTGTCGTTCATGCTCGTGATGTTCTCGTCAGCGATGAACACTTCGCCGGTGGTCGGCCGGTCCAGCCCGGCCAGGATGTGCATCAGCGTCGACTTGCCGGACCCGGACGGTCCCATCACGGCCGTCAGCCGTCCCTTGGGAACCGCGAGCGTGATTCCCCGCAGCGCGTCGACCGCCGTGTCGCCGGCGCCGTAGCGCCGCGTGACGTCCTCGGCCCGGACGACCGCTTGGCCTACATCGGGCGCGTTGCCATCGGTGTGGACCATCTGGCCCACGCTAGCGCAACCGGGTCAGGTATCCAGTGTGGGTAACCGAACTGTTACCGGTCGCCGGCGATCAGGAACGCCGCGGCGACTGCCACGTACGTCGCGATCAGCACGACGCCGCGCAGCCGGCTGGACCGACCTTGCGCGAGGAGAGTGGCCGTGATCAGGACCGATCCCCCGAGCACCACCAGCTCCACCGGCCG
>JALZOQ010000428.1 GCA_030913835.1 Actinomycetota bacterium
GGTCCACGACGCGCTTGTCCTTCACGAGCGCGAGGGTCGGGACGACGTCGACACCAAACCGCTCGGCGAGCTCCGGACGCTCGTCCACGTCCACGCGCATCACGCGCACGCGATCGCGCTCCTTGCGCGCGACGTGCGCGAGCAGGCTCTCCATCCGCCGCGCGGGTCCCGAGCGCACGGAGCAAAAGAACACGAGCAAGGGCTGGGCTCGATCGGGGGGCACTGCCGGGCTTTTCCCCGGCTTCGGGAGCGACGAAACCGGGGCAGCGGTCCCTACACTGAGCCCGTGCTCGGCGATCTCTACTGGATCGGTGTCTCGGCCGGCGTCGCCGCCGGCATCGGCGTGCTGCTCGCGGGACTGCTGAACGCGACGCCGCTCGGACGCGCCGCGGGCGTCGTGCTTGCCGCAGCCGCGGGCGTCCTCTTCGGGCTGTTCGTGGGCAACCTCGACGAGGCGATCGGCGGGGCGCTCGGCGGCCTGCTCGGCGCGTTCGCCGCAGCGACGATCGCGGTGGGAACGCTCCGCCGTGGGGGCACGCGAGGGGGAACCGCGGCGATCTTCGGCCTCGGCGGTCTCGCCGTGGCCGCGCTCGCCTTCGTCCCCGTGCTGGGCTATCTCGAGGCACTCGGTCTCCCGGCGCTCGCAGCGCGCCTGCGACAGCGCGGAGGCGAGCGCTACGCGGGACTGCGCATCCTTGCCCGCGACTAGGCGCTCATCTCGGAGTGACGCACGGGCCACCCGGACGCGCTGTGCGGCACGAGGCGTCGTCCTCAGTCGCGGCCATAGCGCTGCTATGGCCGCTCCCTGCGTCCTAGCCTCGCACTCGCCCATCGCACCCGGGCAGCGCGTGGCCAGTCCGAAATGAACGCCAAGAGCCTCATCCTGATCGTCATCGACGGGCTGACTCCGTGGATGTTCGAGAGCGCCGTGACGGAGGAGCGCGCGCCCACGCTTTCGTTCCTCGTCGACCAGGGCAGCTACGCCGTGGCGACCTCGACGTTTCCCTCGCTCACGCCCGTCTGTCTCTCGTCGATCGCCACGGGCGCGCATCCCGACGTCCACGGGATCCCGCATCTCGTCTGGTGGAACGCGGCTGAGCGCAGAGTCGTGGAATACGGATCGTCGTACGCGGCCGTTCGGGCGGCAGGGCTCGGACGCTCGCTGCGCGACACGGTGCTCAACCTCAACCAGCGCCATTTGTCGCCCGACGCCGTGACCGTCTACGAAGTGCTCGAGGATGCCGGGCTGACGGCGGCCGCGATCAACATCACGTGCTACCGGGGCCGCACGCGCCACGCGGCGATCATCCCCGGCGTGCCCCCGGCCTTCGGGCCGAAGCGCTTCTTCTTCTACAACCTGTACTCGTCCGACGTGACCGGCGCGCCGCTTGCGATCCGCAACCGGGCGGCCGGCTCGATCGACGCCTACGCGGCGGCCGTCGGACGCTGGCTCGTCACGCGGGACGGCTTCGACTTCCTCGTCTACTACCTGCCCGACTACGACTTCGCCTCACACCTGAGCGGGCCGGATGCGGCCTACGAGGCGCTCGCCCGAAGCGACCAGGCCGTCGGCACGCTGATGGAGGCCGCGGGAGGCCCGGAGGAGTTCCTCGAGCGGTACGCGGTCATCCTCTGCTCCGACCACGGCCAGACGAAGGTGACGGAGCCCGCGCGCCTGCAGGCCTCCTTCGGCCAGGTCCCGGGCACGATCGTGACCGCCTCCAACCGCGCCGGGATGGTCTACCGCCTCGACGCCACGGCGCCGCCCGCCCGGGAGCTCGCCGAGCGCCTGGACGGCGAGGCGGCCGCGGAGACCGTCCTCTTCCACGAGGACGACTGGGCGGTGGCCCGCCGCGACGGCGTCGACCTGCGCTTCCGGCCGCGCGACGAGCGCTGGGACTTGATCGGCGACGAGGCGATCCTCGCGGACTACCCGGACGGGCTCGAGCGGGCGTGGGCCGCGCTCGCCAACCCGAACGCCGGAGACGTGATCGTGTCGGCCGCGCCGGGATACGAGTTCCTCGACCTCGGCGGGCGGCATCACCTCGGCGGCGGCAGTCACGGCTCGCTCTCCGCGGGAGACTCGCTCGTCCCGATGGTCGTCGTCGGGCTCGACCGGCTGCCCGCGAGCATCACCGAGATCGCGCCGCTCGCGCTCGAGCACTTCGGCGTCGAGCCGCCGCCGTACGCCAGACGGCTTGCCCGTGCCGCCTGACGCGAGCCGCATGGTCGCCGAGCAGCTGCGAGCGCGCGACGTCGCCGACGAGCGCGTGCTCGCTGCCATGG
>JALZOQ010000005.1 GCA_030913835.1 Actinomycetota bacterium
CGCTCACCCACATCAAGACGACTTGAGCGACCGGGACGCGATCCTCGCGGATTCGGTCGCCGACGAGGAGATAGACCTTGCCGGCGTCCTCTGACCCCAGCACCTCGTCCAGGGCCTGGTCGACCGCGCGGGAGAGCCGGTCCCCGTCGGGCACCGGCAGGACGTGCGAGTGCACGCGGCAGACGTCCGGCATCGGGCCGAGCTGCGTCGCGCGGTCGAACACGTCCATGTGGTAGCCGCAGAGCAGCGAGAAGTTCCGCCGGCGCGCGAGGTCGTTCCAGAGCTCCTCGAGCGCGATCGCCGCCTCGGGCTGGCCGCGCTCGCACAGGAGGTCGACCATCTCGCCGAACGCGCGAACTCGCTTGCCGGGGAAGCGTTTCGCGACGGCGTCGATGAGCCCGCCGACGACCGACTCGAACTCAGTAGGCGACGGCACACCGTCCACCATGAATCGCGCCAGCGTCGAATCGGCGTCGGCCAGGACGAGCATCCGGTCGGCCTGCACGCGCGCCTCGTCCCACCCGCGCGCGCTCAGCGCCTCGGCGAAACGGCTGACGTGCTCGCGAGTCGCCACGACGACGGCCGGCTCGCCTTGCTCGAACCCGGCGGCGAGGTAGGACGCGACGGATCCGGTCAGCTCGTCGAGCTCGGCGTACACCTGAACGGCGTGCCCAGCTTGATTCCCCTGCACGAAATCGGTCCAGCTCCGACTCATCTCCGCAGTCTAGGAGCGATCCGCGACGGCTGCTTGAGGGAGCTCGGGCAGCGGGACGGCGTCCGCAAGGATCCACGTGCGGAAGCTCGGGCAGAGCGGGAACGCTCACAGGCGGGAGCGGCACCGTCGGGAGCGGCGGCAGCTCACCAACGGGCCGGAGCGCTCGAGCGGCATTCCTGTGGGTGACACCGCGTCGCGGCGGCGATGCACCGTTTTCCGTCGCGATCTGATCCGCGTTTATTGTCCGCGCGTGGCTTCGCAGCCGCTCCCGGAGCGCTACGTCCAGCTCGGGCTTCGGCTCGGGAGGCACTTGGACGGGCTCGTCGACGGATACTTCGGCCCGCCCGAGCTGAAGGACGCTGTCGACGCGGAGGAACCCGCTGAGCCGGACGCGTTGCAGGAAGAGGCGACCGCCCTGCTCGCCGAACTCGCGGATTGGGACGACCCGGACCGACAGCGGCGGCGCTGGCTGACGGCGCAGGTCGAGGGGCTGGTCTGCGTCGCGGAACTCGTCGGCGGAGTAGAGGTGCCGTGGCGCGAGGCCGTCCGGCGCTGTTACGGCATCGACGTCCAGCCGGTCCCGGAGGAGCAGTTCGCGGCCGCGCACGAGCTGCTCGACGCCGCGCTCCCCGGCGACGGCGAGCTCGCGGAGCGGATCCGGGCGTGGCAACGCTCGCAGGAAGTCCCGGCCGAGCTGCTCGTGCCTGCGCTCGACGCGCTGATCGAGTTGCTCCGTAGCGAGACCGAGGCGCTTGTCGAGCTGCCCGACGGCGAGCGGATCGACACCGAGATCGTCACGGGGGAGCCGTGGTCTGCGTACAACTGGTACCTCGGCGACCGCAAGAGCCACATTCAGATCAGCACGGACTTTCCGATCCGCTCGTACTTCCTCGCGGAGCTCGTCGCCCACGAGGGGTACCCGGGCCACCACACCGAACACTCGTGCAAGGAGGCGCGGCTCCTCGGCGAGCTCGGTCGGGTGGAGCATTCGATCCTCCTGATCCACACTCCGGAATGCCTCGTGTCCGAGGGCATCGCACAGGTCGCGATCGAACAGGCGCTCGGCGACGACTGGCCCGGGGGCGCCGCGGCCGCGCTTCGCCCTCTCAGCATCCCGTTCGACGCGGACACGGCCCGCGCAGTCGTCCACGCGTACCACCACCTCGACGACCTCCCGGTCAACGTCGCGTACTTCGTAAGCGAGGAGGGGTGGAGCGAGGAACAGGCCGTCGCGTACCAGCAGCGCTGGGCGCTGTCCGAGGAGGAACGAGCTCGCAAGTCGGTCGCCTTCGCCATGCATCCAGTCTGGGGGATCTACGTCCCGACCTACGCGCACGGCTACCGGCTCGTGCGCTCGGCGGCCCTGCCGTTCCGCCGCCTGCTCACCGAGCCGATCACGACGGCCGACCTGCTCGACGCACGCGTGGCTTGACTTCACCTGCGGCGTCTCGTTGTATCCAAGCCAATGAAAACCGATTCAGCTGCGGCCGCGAAGGGGTCCGAGGTCGCCGCGCCCTCGACGGTGCGGCTTGAGGACGTGCGCAAGAGCTTCGGGGACAACCTCGTCCTCGACGGGATCGACCTGGACGTCGCGGCGCAAGAGACCGTCGTTGTCATCGGCGCGAGCGGCAGCGGCAAGAGCACGCTTCTGCGCTGCGTGAACCTACTGGAGCCGCTCGACTCGGGACGCATCTTGCTCGAGGGCGAAGAGATCACACGCCGCGGCACGAACGTCTCGGCCGTCCGGCAGCGGATCGGGATCGTCTTCCAGCAGTTCAACCTGTTCCCGCACCTGAAGGTGATCGACAACCTGACGCTCGCGTCGCGGCGAATCCGCAAGCAGCCGCGAGCCCGAGCGGAGGAACGCGCGATGGCGTTGCTCGACCGGGTCGGACTCACGGAGAAGGCGCGCCAGCATCCGCACCAGCTATCCGGCGGCCAGCAGCAGCGGGTGGCGATCGCCCGCGCGCTGATGATGGAGCCACACGTGATGCTGTTCGACGAGGTCACGTCGGCCCTCGACCCGGAGCTCGTGGGCGAGGTGCTGGTCGTGATGCGCGACCTCGCCCAGGGCGGGATGACGATGATCGTCGTCACGCACGAGATGCAGTTCGCCCGCGAGGTGGGCGACCGCGTGGTCTTCATGGACGAAGGACGCATCGTCGAGCAGGGCAAGCCGACAGACGTCCTCGACAACCCGAAAGAGGAGCGGACGCGGCGTTTCCTGCGCCGGACGCTCCAGCTCGAGCATTCACTGGAAGAGCTGACCATCGATGAAGGGGGAGCGAAATGAAGAGGCTGATCATGGCCCTGGCGGTTCTCGCGTTTGCCGCGGGGGCGCTGGCGGCGTTCGGAACGGCGGCGACTTCGAGCGGCAACGGGCCGACCTCGGCGACCGCCACGCCGAAGAAGAAGCTGCCGCCGCTGCCGGCGGAGGTCCGGCAGCGCAAGCGGTGGGTCATCGGCGTCAAGTGCGACGCGCCGCCGTTCGGGTACATCAACGTCAAGGGGCAGAACGCCGGGTTCGACGTCGAGATCGCCAAGTGGTTCTCACGGTTCGCGTTCGGCCGCGAAAGCCGCGTGACCTACACGTGCGCTCCGACGCCGACCCGCGAGCCGTTGCTGACCAACGATCGCGCCGACCTGGTGATCGCAACCTTCACGTACAACCAGGATCGGGACACGCGAATCGACTTCTCGCGGGCTTACTACCAGGCGACTGGCCGGCTGCTCATCCGCAACGACTCTCCGCTCCAACGGCTCGCGGACATTCGCGGTAGGACAGTCGCGACTACCAGCTCGTCGATCTACGACCGCTGGGTGCGGAAATGCTTCACCGACGCGAAGCTCAGCGTGTTCGACAACTTCACCAATGCCCGGATCGCCTTCGAACAGGGCCGGGCCGATACGCTGATGTGGGACGACACCGTGCTGCTCGGCATGGCGACTGCCGACCCCAGGTACAAGCTCGCGCCGGACAACTTCCTCGCCGCCCCGTACGGCATCGGAATCAAGCAGGGGAACGTGGCGATGAAGCGCTGGGTCGACTCGCGGCTCGAGATCATGCGTAAGCGAGATCAGTTCTTCAAGATCCTGAAGAACAACGTGGCCGGGCGCTACGTGCCGATCTTCGCCCAGAACATCCTCAGGCCGAAGGCCACGTTCGGGTATCCCCGGGTCGACCCGGCCACTGTTTGCCCGTAACGGCAGGTAGACGGAGCTCAACCAGGAGCGGTCGCGCCCGGCGCGGCCGCTCCTGAGCTCCGCTCGCGATGCTCGCGGCCCGATACGAGCTCAGGGGGTTCGTCGAGGAGCACTGGGAGGAGCTCCTCGACGCGCTGGTCCGGACGGTCGAGGTGGCGGCGATCGCGATCGTCGGCGCCTTCTTCATCGGCGCGATCCTCGGTGCGGCGCGCGCGCATCGCATCCCCGTCGTCAGCCAGGTCGCGGCGGTCTACGTGGAGATCATCCGCAACACGCCGATCCTCGTCCAGATCTTCTTCATCTTCTTCGGGCTGCCGGAGATCGGGATCAAGCTGGAGACGTTCACCGTCGCGTGGCTGGCGGTGATGGTCTGGGGCGGCGCGTTCAACACCGAAAACTTCCGCGCCGGCTTCGAGGCCGTCCCGCATCGCTATCGCGAGGCGGGGCTGGCGCTCGGCTTCGGGCGCCTGGCGACCTTCCTGAACGTGACGTTGCCGATCGGTGGGCGGATCGCGCTGCCCGCGTCGATCAACACGTACATCTCCGTGCTCAAGAACACGTCGCTCCTGTACGTGATCGCCTATCCGGAGCTGACCACGACGACGGTGAACATCAGCAACCTGACGCTGCAGACCCTCGAGGCGTTCACGGTGCTCGGCATCGTCTATCTGACCCTTGTCTGGACGCTGTCGGCGCTGATCCGGCTCGTCGAGTCACGCCTTGCGCTGCCGGAGACGGCCTAGATGCTCTTGGCCACGCTGCCCGACTGGGTCGAGCCCGTCGCCAGGTACATGGCGACCGAAGGGCTCAAGGGAACTTTCCGCGTCGCGGCGATCTCGCTCACCGGCAGCCTCGTGATCGGCGTGCTGCTCGGCACTCTGCTCACGATCCGCTTCCTGCCGAGCCGGACGGCGATCCGGCTCTACATCGAGGTCTGGCGCGGACTGCCGATCCTCGTGACGATCTTCATGATTTTCTTCGCGCTCCCGAAGCTCGGGTCGCAGTTCCGCTTCGACGCGTTCACGAGCGCGGCAATCGGGCTCACGTTGTGGGGAAGTGCGCAGGTCGCCGAGGCGACCCGCGGCGCCGTCCAGTCGATCCCTCGCGAGCAACAGGAAGCGGCCGCGGCGCTCGGGTTCGGCTGGATCGGGCGCCACACGTTCGTGATCCTGCCCCAGGCGCTGCGCCGGCTCCTACCGCCGGTCGTGAGCCTGCTCGTGAACATCATCCAGAACACGACGCTCGCGCAGGTGATCGGGGCCGCCGAGCTGCTGGAGACCGCGGAGCGCTCCGTCGAGCGCCTCGGCGGGCTGCAGCCGGACGGTTCCCTCGGCGAACCGCACTACCTCCCGATCTTCGGGGCGGTGATGGTCGTCTTCTTCGTGATCTCGTTCCCGCTCACGCGGCTGGCCGCGTACCTCGAGCGGCGTCTGGTCTAGGAGAGCGCGCTCCTGACCTTCTGGAGCGCGGTGCTCTCGGACTCGTCCCCGCCGCCCGCGGCCTTGCCGACGGACTCGCCGACCTCGAGCACGAACTGCTTGTAGGGCTCGAGCTCGTCCGGCGCCTTCCGCTCGAGCGTCGCGACCGCGGCGCGCAGGGATTCCACCGTCTCGCTCTCGACCTTGTCAGGCGTCGAGCCGAGCCCGAAGCCCATGCCGCCGCTCGCGGCCAGCTCCTTGACGAGCTGGCTCGAGCTCTGGCGCCCGTTCGCCATGTGCTTCGCGAGCGCGCCCGCCTCCTTGAACGTATCGAAGAAGCTGCGGTCGCTCAACGACACGAGCAGCCCTGCGCCCGTAGCGCCCTTGTGCAGCTGTTCCCATTCCTGCTCGGTGAAGTCCGACTTCCCAGCCATAGGTCCTCCTCGGTTGTGGTCCGGCGGTGCATTCCGCGCGGCGCCCACGCAGAAACACGGGTACGGATGGCCTTTCCCGGGTAGCTCGATCGCATGAGCACCGGCCTCATCGACGCACTTGCGCGCCTTCGGGACGATCTGGCGGCGGTCCGGCTCGACCTCGAGCTACCCGGTGCCGCCGAGGCTCGGCGCGTCCGGGACGATCTCGCGGCACAGGTCGACGACTACCTCCTGCCCCGCCTCCGGCAGATGGACGCGCCGGTGCTGATGGTCGTGGGCGGCTCGACGGGTGCAGGCAAATCGACGCTGGTGAACAGCCTCGTCGGCGTGGTCGTCAGTCCGGCCGGCGTCCTCCGCCCGACCACGCGCGCGCCGGTGCTCGTCTGCCATCCCGACGACGTCGGATGGTTCGAGGATCAACGGATCCTCCCCGGCCTGCCGCGCGCGACCGGGGGAGTGCCCTCGCCGGGGACGCTGCAGCTGCGGCCCACGCCGGAGCTTCAGCCCGGGCTGGCGCTGCTCGACTCGCCGGACATCGACTCGGTCCTCGCCGAGAATCGGGCGCTTGCCAGCCAGCTGCTGGCTGCGGCGGACGCGTGGCTCTTCGTCACGACGGCTTCGCGCTACGCCGACGCCGTGCCGTGGGAGTTCCTCCGGGCCGCGCGCGATCGCGGCACCGCCCTGTCGATCGTCATGAATCGAGTCCCAGAGGATGCCGAGCGGGAGGTCACGACGCACCTCAGCGA
>JALZOQ010000015.1 GCA_030913835.1 Actinomycetota bacterium
GCGCGCGCAAGCCTTCCGCGTGCGCCGGCGAGGCGCTCGATGAGCTCCGCATGGTCGGGCACGACGAGCTTTCCCGCGGCGGTCGGCGTCGAGGCGCGCACGTCGGCCGCGAGGTCGCAGAGCGGCGTGTCCTGCTCGTGCCCGACCGCGGAGACGACGGGGACAGGGCAGGCCGCGATCGCCCGCACGAGCCGCTCGTCGCTGAACGGGAGGAGATCCTCGAAGCTGCCCCCGCCGCGCGCGACCACGATCACGTCGAGCTCGGGGACTCCGCAGAGCGCCCGCAGCGCCTCCATGACTGCTCCCGCCGCGCGCGGGCCCTGCACGTAGGTCTCGGCGACGACGATCCTGGCGGGCGGGAACCTCGTCGCAATCGTGGTGAGCAGGTCGCGCTTCGCCGCGGCGTTGTTGCCGGTCACGATCCCGATCCGGCGCGGCACGAGCGGGAGCCGACGCTTCCGCTCGGCGGCGAAGAGCCCCTCCGCGGCGAGCTTTCCCTTCAACCGCTCGAGCGCGGCCAGGTGGTCGCCTATGCCGAACCGCTCGATCGAGAGCGCGCGCAGCCGGAAGTCGCCCCGCGCCTCGAAGAGCTCGGGCCGGCCGAAGACGTGGACGCGCTCGCCGTCGCCGAGGTCGAGCCGCAGCGCGTCGAACTGGCCGCGCGGCATCGTCACCGGGAGGCAAGCGCCGTCGGCGGGGTCCTTCAGCGTCAGGAAGACGCTCTGCCACGCGTCCTGGCGGCGGAGCTCTGTGACCTCGCCCTCCACCCAGACCGACGGGAGCCGCTGGAGCCATGTCGCGACGCCGCGATTGAAGGCGCCTACCGAATAAACCTTCTTTTCTTCCTCGGAAATGCTGCGCATTTCCGAGGAGTGTATTTAGACCCTTCGCTCCGTTCGGGTGAGTTTTGGAAGAGCTAGAGGAGGATCTCGGCGGCCGTCGTGTGGCCGCAGCCTGACGAGACGATCTCGACAGCCCGGTGCAGGTCGGCTTCGCTCGCGGCGAGCCGTTCGGCCAGATGAAGCGGGTAACCGGCCTCGATCAGCACGTGCAGACGCCAGCTCTCCACCTTGGAGCGCTCGCTCTCGGTCTCGACGTATTCGGTCAGCTCGCTCATCGTCCGGCTTCGTTCGTCCTTACCTAGACGAACCCTCCCCCGGATTGTTGGCCCCGCAGGGATTAGCGCGTACGCGGCGATTCGAGCCCGGCCAGGCGGTTCTGCGCGTGGCCGGCGGTCTCCTCGATGCGTCGTGCGAGGTCGTGGAGACGCGCCTCGATCACCGCGCGCTCGGCCTCGGCGTCGGACGCGAGGTGCTCGAGCCGGCGTCGCAGGTCGGACTCCGCCTCGGCGATGCGCTGCTCGAGGGCGGCCACGACCTCGTCGCGTTGCCGGTCGAATCCGGACGTCGCCTGCGTGAGCCGGCGTTCGAGCCGCTGGACGCCTTCGTTGCCGACATGGGCGAGGCGCTCCGCGAGCACTCCCTCGGCCTGGCGCACGAAGGCCTGGACGGCCCGATCGAGCTCGCGCGCAAGGCGCCGTGCCGCGTCCTCCCGCGCACCCTTGATCGCCTCTGCGAACTCTTTGGACGCCGCCTCCGAGTAGCTCGCCGTCGTGCGCTCGACCACGCGGTCGAGCCGTTCGACATGGCGGCGCTCGAGGTCTTCGGAGGCGGCCTGGACGCGCTGGCGGGCTTCGGATTCCTCGCGCTCGATCTGCTCGGCGAGCGACCGCTCGCGCCGACGCAGTCGCTCGGACAGCTCGTGCAAAGCGCGGCGTCGCTCGGAGGCGTGGGACTCGAGCTCGGCGTTCGAGACCGCGAGCGCGTCGTCGGTCGCCTTGCGCAGCTCGTCGCGCAGCCGCGTCAGACCGATCCGCTTCTCGTCGGTGTCCGACTCGAGCCGGCCGAGCTCGCCCGTGAGCCGCGCTTCCGCCTCGTCGACCAGCTGCTGCTGGCGCGCGGCGAGCTGGGTCAACCGCACGGTCACCGCCGCCTGGGACTTCTCGAGATCAGCGCTCCACTCGGCGAGCCGGCGTTCGACTCGCCGCTGCGCGACGGCGAGCGCTTCGGTCAGCTCGCTCGACCCGCGCTCTTCGCGCT
>JALZOQ010000069.1 GCA_030913835.1 Actinomycetota bacterium
ACCGCATCCTCGCGACGAATGCCTGGGCCGGCGGCTACGAGCTGGACGTCGTCGCGCGGCGCGGGCGCCGGCTCGCGTTCTGCGAGGTCAAGGACAAGGCCTCGAGCCGTTTCGGCGATCCGTTCGAGATGATCGACGAGGAGAAGCAACGTCGGATTCGGCAGGCGGCGGAGACCTGGCTGGCCGCTCGTCCCGAGCTCGCGGGCCTCGAGGTGCGCTTCGACGCCGTTGCAGTGCGGCGCGGCGGCCTCGAGCGACTCGCGGACGCGTTCTAAACTCCCGGCGTGGAGCGCAAGCCGCGTCGGAGCAGGTTGCGGGAGGCCTGGGGTCGGGTCCGGAAGGCGCTTGGCCTCGAACGTCCCGAACCTCCGCCTCCTCCTCCAGACGAGGAGCCCGCGCTGGTCGGTGCGGGGCCGCCTCGTCGTCCGTCGCCATCGGCGGCCGCGGCTCTCGAGCTTCCCGAGGATCCGATCGACACCGACGCCCGGGGTCGCGAAGCCTGAGCGATCCTCGAGCCGCAACCGAGCGGGCGTGGCACGAGATCGCCGAGATCGACGCGCGACTCGACCGCGGGGAGATCGATGAGGAGGGGTGGCACGCGGCGATGACAGCGCTCGTCGTTCCTGCGTACCTCGCGGGCGACAATCCGCGCGCCCAGTCAGGCCACTCCGGCGACGAGGCCCGTTGGGAGGAAGCGCGGCGCCTGGTCGTCGACGCGATCGACCGGGACGGAACGTTCCTCGACGTCGGCTGCGCCAGCGGGCATTTGATGGAGACAGGTCAGGCGTGGGCAGCCGAGGACGGCTACGCTGTTGAGCCGTACGGGCTCGAGATCTCGCCGGAGCTCGCCGACCTGGCCCGCTCGCGGTTGCGGCAGTGGGCCGACCGGATTTGGGTCGGGAATGCGCTGCATTGGCGCCCGCCGCGCCGCTTCGACTTCGTGCGCGCGGGGCTCGAGTACGTGCCGCCGCACCGGCGTCCCGACCTCATCGAGCACCTCCTCGCCGAGGTCTGCGAGCCCGGCGGCCGCCTCATCCTGGGCGTTCGAAACGAGCTGCGGAATGCCAAGCCGGTCGAGCACGAAGTCGCCGCATGGGGCTTCCACATCATTGGCCGGACCCAGCGACCGCACACGGATCCGCGCGTCGTCCGCCGAGCCTTCTGGATCGACGCCGCCTAGGACCTTCCCCCGGCGCGTCGAATCCGGCGTGGCGTGGCGCCGACGCAACAAGCCCTCTACGCGGACATCGACCTCGACCTGTCCTGGTCGGAGCGTGACCTCCCCGAGCGCGAGCGGACGAAGCACGTCCATCGGCTTCACCCCTACCTCGGGAAGTTCATCCCGCAGCTCGTCGAGATTCTGCTGGGACGCTACTTCGCGCCGCGCCAGCACGTTCTGGATCCGTTCGCAGGGTCTGGAACGACGCTAGTCCAGGCGCTCGAGAGCGGACTCGACGCCACCGGCGCGGACATCGCCGCTTTCAACGTCCTGCTCATGCAGGTCAAGACGCGCCCGTACAACCTGTTCACGCTCGAGCACGAGCTGCGCGACGTGTGCGCTCGAATCGAGGCCTACGACGGCACCGCAGCGCGCAACCCTTCCCGGTATGTGCGCGACTGGTACGCGCCCGTCGCGGCTGCGGAGCTCGTGCACTTCCGCTCACTGATCCCGGAGTACGAGCACGCCGACGTCCTCCGAATCGTCCTTGCGCGCGCCGCTCGCTCGGCACGCCGCACTACGCACTTCGACCTCGACTTCCCACGCGAGCCGCAGCTCGGACCGTACTGGTGCCACAAGCACAAGCGCGAGTGCCGCCCGGTGGAGCGCGCGGAACATTTCCTGCGCCGTTACGCGCTCGACACGCTCGCGCGCGTGAAGGCGTTCGCGCAGGTCCGCGCGCGCGGGCGCGAGGCGACGGTGCACCACGCCGACGCTCGCGAACTGGCGTGGGGAGGCCCGTTCGATGGGATCGTCACTTCGCCCCCGTACCCGGGGCTGATCGACTACCACGAGCAGCATCGCTACGCCTACGAGCTGCTCGGGCTCGACGATCGCCGTAGCGCCGAGCTCGGTCGGGCCGAGCGTGGGTCGAGCCGGGCTGCGCTAGCCGAGTACGTCGACGGGATCGTGGCCGCGCTCGCGAACGCACGCGTGTCGCTGCGCCCGGGAGCGCCGGTCGTGATCGTCGTGAACGACCGCCGCGACCTGTATCCGGAGATCCTCGAGCGTGCGGGACTCACCCTCGAGGAGCGCTATCGCCGCCACGTGAACCGCCGCACCGGCCGCCGCGCGGGCGAGTTCTACGAGGACGTCCTGGTGGCTAGAGCGGGGTCGCGCTCGCGTTTGGCG
>JALZOQ010000093.1 GCA_030913835.1 Actinomycetota bacterium
CTCCACGAGACCGTGACCAGCGTGAGCAGCCCGACGGCGACGAGCCCTGCCATTCCGAGCAGTGCCGCGGGAACCAACGTCGGCACGAGCACCAGGGTCTCCAGGCTGTTCGTGATCCCGTAGAACCGGCCGCCGCCGTCGGGGCGGGGCCCGAGAGCGGCGAGCGCCGGGACCTCCGGCCAGGCCGCCAGCAGAACCAGGTATGCCGCGATCAGAGCGCTCAGCAAGACCGAGAACCGGAGCCGGGTGGACGCGAACGCGGCAGCGGCGAGCGCGCCCGGCAGCGTCAGCGCAGACAGGAGGGCGACGGTCGGCAGCGCACCCGTCGAGTCGAGCGCGGACAGGACGAGCACCCCGCCGACGGCGAGCGGCGCGGCCAGGATCGCGCCTCGGCCGAGCAGAGCCGATCTCGTGAGCGCGGCGAGGAGGGCGAGCAGGAACGTCGATCCGAGCGTCAGGGTCTTCGCCCACAGCCGCGCGTCGCCGAGGCGACGGAAGCGGTCGTCGAGCTGACGCAGGTGGGCGGGGGCGTTCGTGTCGGCCCGCGACTCGATCACGGGCTCACGCCCTTCCCGGAGGGCGACGACGGTGGGCGCTACGTCCGCGATGCCGATCAGTCCCGGGACGCGCGTGCGGCTGGAGACAAGCAGCCCGCGGTAGCCCGAACCGACGATCGCGATCCCGTACCGCTGTCGGTTGGGGTGGGTGCCGGGTGGGGGCAGGGAGACGTAGACGGTGGTTCCGGCCGGTGCGGTCCCGAGCTCGAAGAGGACCGGGCCGGAGGGCAGGCCTCCGATCACGGAGCTCTGCACCTTCCCGCGCACGAGCGACGCGCGCGCTCCCTCACCCGTGACAGTCGGTCCCGATCCAGGTACGAGCAATCCGACGGCGCCGCGATCGGCGTAGCGCTCCGGCGGAAACGGCGGCACGACGAGCACCGAGACGTCGGCCGCCCGCGCCGACCCGGCGAACGACGCCGCTGTGAGGAGCCCCGCCGCAACTACACTGAATCGCATAGTCACCTTCAAGGAGCGCGATTGTCGATGAAACGCAAGTCGTTCGGAAGAGATGTCGGACTGTCCATGCGAATGCTGCTCACCAGCGGAATGCTCGGGTTGCTCTACGTCCTGTTCGCCGTCGCCCTGTTCCAGTTCACCGGTGTGGGCTGGATCGGGATGCTCGTGATCATCGCGGCGATCGCGTTCTTCCAGTACTTCACGTCCGACAAGCTCGCGCTCGCGGCCGCCGGGGCGAAGACCGTCGAGCGCGACCAGGCTCCGGAACTGCACGACATGGTCGAGCGGCTCTGCGCGCTCGCTGACCTGCCGAAGCCGAAGATCGCCATCGTCGACACCGATGTGCCGAACGCATTCGCCACCGGCCGCAGTCCGAAGCACGCCGCCGTCGCGGTCACGACGGGACTGTGGCGTCGCCTCGAGCCTCGCGAGGTCGAGGCCGTGCTCGCGCACGAGCTCTCTCACATCGCGAACCGCGACGTCCTGATCATGACCGTCGCGAGCTTCTTCGCGATGTGCGCCGCAATGCTGACCCGCATCGCGATGTACAGCGGCATGTTCGGCGGCGGCCGCGACCGCGACTCGAACGGACCGCCGATCTGGCTGATCGTGATGCTGGTCTCGATCGTGACGTATGCGCTGAGCTACGTCCTGATCCGGATGATCTCGCGCTACCGCGAGTACGCCGCCGACCGGGGCGCAGCGCTGATCACCGGCGCGCCGGAGCACCTGATGAGCGCGCTGCAGCGGATCTCGAGCAACATCATGCAGATCCCCGATCGCGACCTGCGCGAGGTTGCGGGGATGAACGCCTTCTTCATCGTGCCGACGAGCATCAAGAAGCGGACGGCGGAGCTCTTCGCTTCACACCCGCCGCTCGAGAAGCGGCTCGCGGCGCTCGAGAAGATCGCTCGCGAGATGGGCCGCGTCGACTACTGAGTTCAGACCGCATGGAGATACCAAGAGCGGATCGACCGGTCGTTTCAGACGGCCGCGCAGGCAGAGCCTGCACGGCCTGGCGACGGCGCCGCCGAGTCGGCGCCTAGTGGGCTTCCGGGACGTCCTTTTGGGGCGTAAGCAACTGAAGGATGCCGCCGGCGAGCGGCTGTTCGCGCTCTCGACCGCTGCGGTCACGATCGAGCACGAGCTCGGATTGAAGCCGGCGGGGGCGGCGGGGATCGTCTTCAAGCCCCAGTCCTCCGGCGAATTCGTGCGCGCGGAGAGCGAGATGCAGCAGCTGCTGGAGGGCGTGGCAGCCGAATCGGGATCGAGGCTCGACCGGCGCGACGACGAGTACGGCTATACATGGATCGTCCTCCGCGACCCGGAGCTCGAGGACCTCGTCACCGGCGTGCACGCAGTGTCCTCGGAGCTACAGGCGAAGGGCTTCGGGCCGCAGCTGCTCGCAGCGGTGTTCCGATTCGAGGGGAAGGGCGGCCCCGTCTACCTCATGTACGGGTACAAGCGCGGCGCCTTCTGGCCGTTCGTCCCGAAAGGCGAGGGCCAGGAGCGCGACAACGCGCGCGAGCTCGAGCTGAAGGCCAAGCTCGAGGGCGAGCTGCCGATCGAACAGGATCTCTCGCGCTGGTTCGCCACGTACGGCGCACCGGTCTGACTCGCACGTCCTGACACGCAGCCTCTCCAGGTTCACGCGTGCGCGCGTGCGTACGCGACCCACCCCTCAAGAAGGGTGGGGCCAACCACCACCCTCTGCGATCGACGATATCCCGTTGCGGCGCGCGTGTCTGTGCCGATTGTGCGCCAACTTCGAGGCGCTCCGGCAGCGCGCGCTAGGCCGTCGGCAGGTCCGGGATGAGCCCCTCGCCTTCGAGCAGCTCGCGAATCTCGTCGAGCGAGAGATCCTCGGGCGGCACGATCGCGTCGGACGTCGAGAGATCGCTGTCGTCGAGCCGCTCGCCGCGGTCGCGGACCGTCTTAGCGAGCTGCTGAAGCAGACCGCCCGTCCGCTCCTCATCGCCGCTCTCGACGGCCGACGCGACCTGCTCGTCCAGTTCGTTGAGCTCCTGCGCCAGCGCGTCGTCCACCCGATACTGGCCCTCGCCCATGATCCGGACGATCACTGCTCGATCTCCTTCTTCGTTTCGCCCGAGCCGAGCTCGGCCTTCATCTTCGCGAGCTCGTCGTCGACTTGCGACTGGGAGGAGATCTGCGCCAGCTCGCGATCGAGCTGAGTCTGGCCGTCGCTGGTGAAGTCGTCGAGGGCGCCCGACTCGACGAGCTCTTCGATCGCGCCGGCACGCGCCTGCATCTGCTCGGTCTTGTCCTTTGCCCGCTGGATCGCGAGGCCCGTGTCGGCCATCTGCTCGCCGATCCCGGTCGCAGCCTCGCCGATCCGGACCTGAGCCTCCGCGGCCGAGTACTGCGCCTTGATGACTTCCTTCTGCGAGCGGAACGCCTCGATCTTCGCCTGCAGCTGCTTTTCGCTCGAGACGAGCTTCTGCTGCTGCGCGTCGAGACCCTTCACCTGCTCGTCGAGGCCCTGGAGCTGCTGCTGGATGCCCGACTTGCGTTCGAGTGCCTGACGAGCCAGGTCCTCGCGGTCCGCGCCGAGGGCCTGGCGCGCCTGCGTCTCGAGCTTGACGAGGCTCTGCTCGAGCTGCTGGGTCTGCAGCTGGAGCCGCTTCTTGGAAGTCGTCACGTCGGCGACGCCGCGCTTGACGTTCTGGAGCAGCTCGAGCTGCTTTTCGTACGAGTAGTCGAGCGTCTCGGTGGGGTTCTCGGCGCGGCCGAGCAGCTTGGAATACTTCGCCTTGATGATTTCCGCCGTGCGTGCCATCAGACCTGGCATCTGACCTCCATCCTCGGGTTCCCTCAGTAGCCTAACGACGCCGATGCTCGTCCACCGCAGCATGCACCCCGACTGGCTCTCGAACGCGTACCTCGTCGCCGACGAGCCTGGCGGCATCGCCATCTTCGTGGACAGCGGCGCGCCGCTAGAGCCGTTGCTCCGGGCCGTCGACGAGGAGGGGCTGACGGTCACGCATCTGCTCACGACGCACTCGCACCCCGACCACGTCGCCGGCGACGACGAGCTCGTCCGTCGCTTCGGCCTCGAGATCGTGAAGGGCGACCTCGCGACGGGAGGCCTAGTCGTCCGCGCCCTCGAGACCCCGGGCCACTCGGACGATGGGCTCTCGTTCATCGTGAACGAGATCGTCTGCTTCACCGGCGACACGCTCTTTCGCGACGCTGTCGGAGGCGGGGATGTCGAGCAGGTTCGCCATTCTGTGATGGACGTGCTGATGCCCCTCCCACCGGCGACGCGCGTCCTGCCCGGTCACACGGAGGAGACGACGATCGAGCGCGAGGGTGAGGAGAACCCGTTCGTGCGCGTCTGGAGCGGCGCCGAGCCCGAGGGCAGCGAGCGCGTCCGCGTGGGCGGCGAGCCCGGCACGTTGCTCGTCTGGTCGCCGGACTACGACGGCAAGGGCAAGGCCTGGGTCCGCTTTGACGACGGGCGGGAGCGGATCATCGGCGGCTCCAGGGTCGAGCGCGGCTAGACGCGTCCGAAACGGACAGTACGGTGCGCGGCGTGCGCCTGATCGTCGCCCGCTGCGAGGTCACCTATTCCGGCCGCCTGAGCGCCTGGCTGCCGGAGTCCACACGGCTCCTGATGCTGAAGTCCGACGGGTCGGTGCTCGTCCATGCCGATGCCGGCGGCTACAAGCCGCTGAACTGGATGATCCCGCCCACCGTGATCGAGGACGAGGGCGACGTGCTCGTCGTCCGCAAGCGCGCCGGCAAGAGCGAAGATCGACTCGAGATCCGGCTGCTCGAGGTGCTGAGCGATGTCGAGCACGACATGGGCGAGGCCGCGGCGCTGGAGAAGGACGGGGTCGAGGCCCATCTGCAGGAAGCGCTCGCCGACCGGCCTGAGTCGCTCGGCGAGGAGTTGCGGCTCGTCCGGCGCGAATGGCCGACCGACCTCGGCCCGGTCGACCTCATGTGCCGCGATTGCGACGACGGCTGGGTCGCGGTGGAGGTCAAGCGGATCGCGACCATCGACGCGGTGGAGCAGTTGACGCGCTACCTCGAGCGCATCCGGCTCGACCCCGCCAAGGACGGCTGCCGCGGCGTGCTGGCCGCGCAACAGGTGAAGCCGCAGGCGGCGACGCTCGCCGAGTCGCGCGGGATCCGCTGCGTCGAGGTCGATCTCGCGGTGCTGCGCGGCGAGCGCGAGCCAGACCTCGTCCTCTTCTAGAGCTGAACCTTGTATGCTGGCGCGTCCGGCTCGAGGAATCTGAGGAGCCGCGCGCCCTCCTCGGCGAGCTCGCGCTTCCACGCTCGGGGAACCGGCTCGAAGGCATCGAGCAGCAGCGTCGCCACCTTGGTCGTCCGCTTGACGCTCCAGGCTCCCGCCACGAAGCCGTCGATCAGGAACGTCGGCAGCACGTCGCCGTTCTTACGGATCACCGTCCTGCGGTAGTGCTCCGGCAGGATCCGCGTGCGTTCTGGCGCCTCGTAGGCGAGGATCGTGCTGTCCCACTTGGGCAGGAAGCGGACGGGCGGGCGCGTCTCGGCCGACGGCAACGGCCCGCGGGGCAGGTCGTAGAGCCGCCGCCCGCGCTCGTCGCGGTACTCCTGGAG
>JALZOQ010000096.1 GCA_030913835.1 Actinomycetota bacterium
CCGTTATGCGGGGTCGTATACGCCCCTGGGTGTTGGCGCTCACTGTGATCACGCAGGTTGCGCAGGCCGTCTGCAGCCGAACGAAGGCTCAGCATCTATTGACCCAGTGGTGGCAGGCGATGGGTACGCCCTCAACTACCCTCGCCAGGACATGCTCGAGTACGCCACAAGGCGACAGCTTCAGAGGTTGCGGTTCCTACTGGAGGAAGCTCTGGCCCGAAGTCAGGACCAGACAGATGTCGGCCGCCACGCCGCGATCGTGCAGCTGGATGGTGCGTGCGAGCACGCTATGGCCCTTGCGCTGGGGCGCCACGGTCGTGCGATCAGGCGCGAGTTCCGGCATAGGTTCGACGATCTCGCGGCAGCGCTCCCTAGCTGGAAGCCTGACAGCTGGGCGTCGATTCTTCAGCTCCATGAAGCTCGGAATCTCGCACAGCATCATGGAATCGTCACGGACCGCAGCTATCTGCCTCTTTGGGCAGCACATGCGGAGCGATTCGTTAACTCGCTCGTCAGCAGCGCGTTCGAGGTGCAGTTACGCGATGTTCTCGTAGCTGACGCCGTTGAGAACGAGGAAATACGCCATCTGCTTGTCTCTGCGGAACAAGCGCTTGGCGACGACGACGGTTCGGCTTCGTTTTCGGCTGCCACAGAGGGGTTCGACTCGGCCCGAGCGGCTTGGCGGGGGCAGCGAGCAGAGGCGATCGGACAGTTGACCCTTCGCGCTTCAAGCCTTAGCTTCCTGGGCGGCGACGAAACCGACCCCGTCAATCGATCACTGATCCGGTTCGAAGAGCTTCTCGAGGTTCAGCCGTTCGCACCTGACGTCGCCGAGTTCCACTGGCTCGTAGTTCGTCGCGGCGAAGTCGACCAAGGTTTCGAGGCGACCCTCGAGGACGCACGACGCGCATTCCAATTCGTCCTCGCGTGGGTGCTGCGCTGGGAAGCGTTCGCGGCCGGCTACGAGGAGCGCCGGTACCCCGTGCCGCCGCCGCCGTACGAACCGCCTACAACCGGCGCAGATCATCCTGTTGTCTACGACGCGAGCGTTAAAACGCAGCATCACCTGAGTGGTTGGCTCGAGCAGGAAACACTCGAAAACGTCCGGTACGTCGTGCAGATCACGATCGCGGATCTGCCATCTGAGGATCGCGAGCTGTGGGCGCTGGAGATCAGCGACGTCCTGAACGAGATCATCGTTGCCCGCGGTATTGATCGTGTCGCGAACGCGATCGTTCGACCAAACGGAACCGTATTAATCCATGGCGTTGTCCCTGAGGTACGTGCGGAGGAGCTGCTCGCTTGGATCGCGGAGGCGATTGATAGAGGCGGCGAGCGCTACGAGCAGCGCCTCGGCCAGCGGCGTAAGCGTCTCGCTCAAGTGCCGGTCGTCCTACGGAAGTTTGAAGATGCTCTACGCAGCGTCGATCCAGGCGACCTCGTCGCTGGCGTGGATCCTCATGAACGCGACGACGGCTCCGTCTGGGTTGGCTTCAGGCTCGAAGTCGACCCGAGTGAACCGATGCTCCAGCACCTGCTCGACGAGTCCGTCAGCAAGGCGCGAGCCGGGCATCCAGGTATCGACTACTTCGATACGACGCTGTGGTTCCAGTCCGGTTCCGATCCTCAGGAGGCGGCCAGCTTTACTGCGGCCATCGCTGCCGACTACCGCAAATCAACAGCCGAGCGGGCAGAGGGGCTCATTCGGGTGGAAGGGCGACGCAGCGCCCTCGAGACGGAACTGCGGGCGCAATGCGTCCAAACGCCCGAGTCTGGCGCTCCCGGAGCTTTGGAATAAGCGATGACCGAGCGAGATATCGCCGAGCGCGAGCTCATCATTCGCGCGCTCGTCGGCTCGACGATCCACGGGCTCGAAGTGCCGGGCACAGACGACCGAGATGAGATGGGTGTTTGCATCGAGCCGCCGGATTATGTCGCCGGCCTCAAGCGCTTCGAGACATACGTCTTCCGGACAAAGCCAGAAGGGATACGCAGCGAAGCCGGAGACCTTGACTTCGTCGTGCACAGCCTCCGCAAGTTTGCACGGCTCGCGCTCAAAGGTAACCCGACCGTCCTGCTCCTGCTCTTCGTCAAGCCGGAGCAACTCATCTTGCGCACGGAGCTCGGCGACGAGCTACAGGCGCTCGCGCCGGCGTTCGTCTCGCGGCAAGCGGGCAAGGCGTTCCTCGGCTATCTGACCGCACAAAAGGAGCGGCTACTAGGCGCACGCGGTCAGCTACGCGTGAAGCGGCCCGAGCTTGTCGACGAGCATGGCTACGACACGAAATACGCAATGCACATGCTGCGCCTCGGCTTGCAGGGGAAGGAACTTCTCGAGACCGCCCGCATTAGCTTGCCGATGCGTGAGCCGGATCGAAGGCGCGTATTTGCGGTGCGGCGCGGCGAGGTCCCGTTCAACGACGTGCTCAAGGAGATCGCCGAGTTGGAGCGGGACCTCAATGATCTGCTCGAGACATCTTTTCTGCCACCTGACCCCGACCGGGCCACGGTTGATGAGTTTCTCGTGAGCGCACACCTTCGCCACTGGGGCATCGACTAGCCCTTCGGTTGCCTCGAGCTCGTCCGTTGTCAACCGGCAAGGGGACTACTAAGCTGGACGGGATGCGGATCGCTCAAGTCGATGTTGAGCACTATCGCGGCTGGCTCGGACCGGTGTCGTGGCTGCCAGGAGAGCGCGCTGTGCTCGTCGGCCCGAACAACGGCGGAAAGACATCGCTCCTGCGCGCGTGCGACCTCATGCTCAACCCGTACCGCGACGCCTACCGCGACCGGCTCGAGAATTTTGACTACTACGACCTCGATACATCAAGGCCGGTTGAGGTAACGGTCATCATCGAGAGCCTCTCCGCCGACGATCGTTCTCACTTCGAGTCGTACCTGGAGGGCCGGCACGAGGACGGAAGTTTTGGCGGTTGGGACTCGCCCGGCGCCGAATTCGACGAGGGAGAACTCGTACTCCGCATACGCTTCCGCGCACCATTCGGCGAGCCTACTCGCGCGGTCTTCGCGCGTCCCGAGGCGAACGACGCCGCAGTGAGGCAGGCCGACAAGATTCGAATCGGCTGGCAGTACGTACCCGCGACGCTTGACCCGCTGCACGAACTCGCCTTCTACGGCAATGCCCTTTTTTCGAAGCTTTTCGAGCGCGCTGACATCACCAACGAATTGGACGAGATCCGCCAAGCAATCGAGCAAGCGAAGACGCCGCTGATGCAGCAGCAGGACGTTGCTGCGACGCTGCAGCGGCTCCAAGAGGCGACAGAGCGACTCAAGCTCGTGGAAGGCGACGATCCACTCGACTTTGCGGTCGCAGGACTGAGCGATCGACGCGTGCTCCAGAGCCTTCAGCTTGTATTGCGCGGCCGGCGCGGCACGAGCCGCCTCCCGCTTGCCTCTCACGGGCGTGGCTTGCTGCGTGTCCTATTGCTCACCGCCTACCTCGAATACGCCCGTCTGTCGCGCTCGAACCTCATCCTCGCTGTCGAAGAACCTGAACAGAACCTGGAGCCGGTCAACCAGCGGCTGGTCACCCGCTCGCTGCTCATGGCGGACGAGACCGGCGCCGAGCAGGTGATCCTTAGTACACACGCTCCTGATGTCGCGACGACGGTCCCGCTGGCGGATGTGCATCTCGTTCGCGAGTTTGCGACCGGGCCGGACGTTCGCGCCCTGCGCGAGCGTGCGCCCTCCGAGCATAAGTTCTTCGAGCGACATGCGCGCGGGCCGCTCGTCGACGGACTCTACGCCGATCTCGTCGTTCTCGTGGAGGGACAGACCGAACGTGGATCGCTCCCCGTCATGTGGCAGAAACAGCGGCCGGGCGACGCACTGGATGAAAACCGGATCGAACTCATCGACTGTGACGGTATCGACCGCATGCGCAGCTACGTCCGCTTTTTCCGAGCGCTCGAGATTCCCGTTGTAGCGATCTGTGACGCAGACAAGCCAGCGGCATACGCCGACCTAATGGCCGCCAGCCCGAACGCAGCGGTGCGGTGGAGCAATCATGTGGACTGGGAGGGCGTGATCGCTGCCGAGGGGGAGATCGAGGCGGCTGCAGTTGCCCTTGAAACGAGCCGCGCAGCCCTCGGGACTTGGTCGCAACACGAGGCGCAGCTTCGCGACTGCGTTATCCGCAGTTCCGGCGACGCCGACCACGTAGCAGCGGCCGCCGACATCCCATCGCTCCTAAGCGGTTATGGGGAGACTGATCGTCGTCAAGCATTCGGCGACTTGCTTCGCGGGAAATCGGGGATTGACTTCAAAAGCGCGATCGATGGTCGGCTCGTTGCGGGGGCGCTCCCGGACGTGCCGCCAACGATCGTTCGGATGATGGAGATCGTCCACGCCGTCGTGGACGGGACCCAGGGGGCTGGTCCGAGTCACGATCTCTAGAGATGCCGAGCAGGAGGCAATTCTTGCGGATGAGGCGCCGCGTCTGCTCGTTGAGGCGCCGCCCGGATCAGGGAAGACGTTTACAGCTGTCCGGCTGATCGCGCGAGATGTTGGGGCCGGCCGCGTTACTGCAGATCAGCGTGTTCTCGTCCTTACGTTTAGTCGGGCAGCCCGAGCGCAACTCGACCGATACGCGCACGAATTACTCACGTCTGACGAGCGCGGACTCGCTGAGATCACCAACTACCACAGCTTCTTTTGGCAGAAGATCTCGCAGTACCGCCAAGCCCTTGGGCTGCCACTTGCACTTGAGCTCGGAACCGAGGCTCAGCACCGTGATGACGTCCTCCGAGCAATGACAAGCGCTGGGTTACCGCCAGCACAGAGCGCCGCACAGCGGCGGAACGCGATGCACGACTACGCCGCCGGGCTCGAGTACGCGCTCGACGAAGGGCTTCCAGAACGCTTTGGAGGCAATCGACCGCCCCAACTTGCGGACGTTGCGGCTGAGCTCGAAGCGATTCACCGGAACGGACGGATGCACTACGACGACATGGCGTACTACATGTGGCGCCTAGTCGACGGCTCGCGGACACTGCGTGACCTCTGGACTTACAAGTATCCGGTCGTTCTTCTCGACGAGTATCAGGATGCGTCCCCGCTGCAAGCGGCGATCCTTGCCCGATTGGGGGGCCCGCCGCACCGGGTTTACGCCTTCGCGGATCCGCTGCAGATGATCTATGGATGGCGCGACGCATCGCCACGACGGCTGAGCGCGTTTCGGGCCGACGGCGCCAGCGAGCACACGCTGCGGACGCTGCACCGCTACCGGGATCGGCCCAACCTGCAGCGCTGGATGGAGCAAGTTCGAGACGTCCTACTCGGCGGTCGAGAACGTGTCGACATCGCCCGGCCGGAAGAGGTGCGCGTGATCGAATACGACCCCACGCTCCCGGAACGGGGTCGCGTCTTTGGCGCGCCCGCGAGAGAGCTGTACCAGCTGACTGGACCGATTAGCGATGCGTTCGCCGACCTGCAGATCCGCACGATAGGGGTAATGGCGCGGCGACGGAACCAGATCGCCGTGCTCGCCCGTGCGCTGTCGCAGAACTTCGTCTGCGCACTTCTTGGTGACGCGGACGACGCCGGCGACTGGGCGCGGGAGTGGATCGCCGGATATCCGGGGGCGGTCACGCCAGAGCACCACGCAACGCGCCTGCTCGATCTCGCGCAGACCATCGCGCCCCGCCACGCGTTGCTGGATGATTTACGCGGCCGGATCTGCCCGACCGGCATTCGAACCGATCGGCTGCGCGAGCCACGTCGCAGCCTGGCCGAGCGCCTCAACGAACTTGTCGAAGCGTGCGACACGCTCGAGGGAGCGGTGACCGCCGCAAGAAGCACGATCGGCCATGTAATCGCAGGCCAAGACCGGAAGGTGGTGGCCTGGGAGCGGGAGCACTTTCTGCGGCGGGTGTTGCGAGCTCTACCTAGCACGAGTGACGAGGAAGTTCGAACGCAGATCGAGGGGCGCATCCTCCAGCTGCGGTTTGCCGCGGCGGGTGCGCCCGAGCGTGGACTCTTCCTCCTCTCGTGTCATGAAGGGAAGGGCAAGGAACTCGACTTTGTCGTGCTTCCGTTTCTCAGCAGCGACAACTTCGGCGATGACGAAGAGTCTCGCCAGCTTCTTTATGTGTCTCTCTCTCGCGCCCGCAAGCGCATCCTCGCGCGGGTGGCCACCGGGCAATTACCTGCAATCTGCGAGCGGATAGGTCTCGCTTGATCCAGCGCTCAGCGCCGCGCCCGACCCGAGGCGGAATATCGGAGCCTCATCCGACGGTCTAATAGCTGTCGGGCCCCAGCCCGGCTTTGCTGTGCAGAACGAAAGGAAAGACGAACTGAGCATCATTCTTGAAGCACCGTTTGACGCGTTCCTCGAGGACATCGAGGCGCATGGACGAATCGACGAGGGCCCTCGAGGCGTTCGCCGTCGAGCACGACCTCGAGGACGACGACCTCGGGGCGCTGCGCTCGGGGCCGGGACGTCGAGATCCTCGCAAACTGAATCTGAGGCGGGCTGCGCGACCCTAAGCGGCCACGCGCGTCTCAGCCACGACTGTGCGCCGCCGACAGGTCGAGATTGCGCGTTCCGACTCGCCCGAAGATGCCTGCGCGTTGTCTTTAGAACAGACATCGCCTAGGTTACAGCGTCTGTGAGCTTCGCACTCTCCGTCTTCTTTGGTGTCACCACCCTCATTGGCCTTGCTGCGACGATCGTTTATGGACGGCGCGCGGCCCGGCTCGAAGCGCGGTTGAGATCAATCGATTGGACGGACGTGAAGCTCGGGGCGACTGACTTAGCTCAAGAGCTCAGCAAGTCTTTCCAGCCTGACTTGATCCTTTGCGGATCTATCCGAGGGGGCGTGATCGCGTTCTTCGTTTCCGAGGGGCTGCAGGCTCCGGTTCCGACGTTCATCGGTATCACGGAATGGCACGGGACCAACATTTCCAGGGGAGCCTGGACGATTTCGACACCATCCGCACAAACAAGTGCAACGTCCACATCCCGCTGGCGCTCTACAAGCATCGCGACTTGAAACTCTTGATCATTGACGACCTCGCACTTGGCGGCGATACGCTCGTCGCTATGCGAGACCATTGCATCGCCCATGGCTTTCAAGCCGACAGCGTGAAGACGATGTCTTTGGTGGCCACCGAGGTGGCCATCCGCAATCGAAAGGCGCCCGACTTCTTCTGGAAAGAAACAGACTCACCGCGCTTCTACTTCCCATGGGGCGAGGCGCGGTAGTGGCCGATGCGCTGGATCCCCGCGACGCGGAGACGCTTCTCGAACTAGCTGAGCAAGCGGCACGACAAGCAGCAGAACTTTTGAAGGGTTATTACGACGAGCGTATTGTCATCGAGGAGAAGGCGTCAGCGCGTGACTTGGTCAGCGTGGCAGACTTCGAGGCGGAGCGCCTCATCGTGGGGATCATCCATGGCGACCGTCCAAGTGACACGATCATCGGAGAAGAGTTCGGCCGACGCGCTGGAACGTCCGGGCTGGTCTGGGGCATTGACCCGCTAGACGGGACTTCCAACTTTCTCGCTGGCATCCCGCACTGGGCCATCTGTATTGGTTGCGAGGACGAAGCGGGATCCCTGGTTGGCGTGATACTTGATCCCAATCGAGACGAGATGTTCTCCGCGGCTCGCGGACTTGGCGCGACGCTCAACGGTAAGCGGATCCATGCGTCATCATGTGAGAGTCTCGCCTCAGCGATGGCAGCCTTTGGTCCGGCGTGGGGTGAGGGCTGGCATGAGCACCGGATGGCGCTGAGCGACAGGCTGCTAGACGCGATCGCTCACGGTCGACAAATGGGAAGTCTGGCGGTTGATCTTGCCTGGACCGCAGCCGGCCGCTTTGACTTCTTCTACTACGACTCTGACCTCAATCCGTGGGACGTCGCAGCGCGCGTGATCGCCGAGGAAGCGGGCTTGATCACCGAGATTCTTCCAGAGGAGCCAGGAGCTCCCGGCGCACTGGTGGCGACACCGCCCGCTCTTCACGACGAAGTCCATCGCCTTCTCGAGCGAACCACGATCACCGACGGCCAATCGGGCGTTTCCTGACCCTGCGAGGAATACCGCCCCCCAAACTCATCGCGCACAGAGAGCGGCGACTCCGCGGCGTTCACCGATTGGAGTGGGGTCGCGGACTGGGCTAGCGTTCGGCAATGTCTTCCGACCGCGCAACGACCGACGCCGCGGAAGCCTGGCCTCCGCATCGAAGAGTCGGAACTCAGGGTCGACGGCGTAACCGCGGGGACCGGGTTTGGTAAAGCGGTCGGGCTCAGGATCTCCGGCAAGATCTTCGCGTTCCCCAAAGACGGCGAGCTGATCCTCAAGCTCCCGAGCAGCCGGGTCGGCGAGCTCATCGAGTCCGGAGCAGGCCGGCCGTGGGGCCGGGTGCCAGGGTCATGGAGGAGTGGGGGTCCCTCGGGGCGCGAGCGACGCCTGGCCGGCCTGGGCCGTGGAAGCCGCACGTTCGTCGCCTCGGCTTGGGACGCCGACTTGACATTGTCCGTCGTATCTGGTCAGCTGACTTAGTCTATTGACTAAGACAGGAGCCGATGTGGCGACGACAACGAAGCCGGACAAGACGATCGCGCGCTCTACCGCCGAGGATGCGCTGCTCGACGCCGCCGAGCGGCTGCTCGTCGACGTTGGCTACGCCGGCATCACGACGCGCCGGCTCGCCGAGGAGGCGGGGGTCAACCACGGGCTCGTCCACTACTACTTCGGCTCGAACGAAAACCTCCTCGCCCGCGCGCTCGAGCGGTTTACCGAGCGCATGATCGCGCGCCAGCGTGAGCTGTACGCGTCCGACCTACCCTTCGTGGAGAAGTGGCGGACGGCGATGCGCTACCTCGTCAGCGAGGACGTCACCTACGAGAAGGTCTGGCTCGAGCTCCAGGCGCTCGCCTGGAACAACGCCGACCTCCGCGCGCGGCTCGCGCTCGTGAACGCCAAGTGGCGCGCCGTGCTCACCCAGGCTTTCGCGGAGCCGCATCGCGAGCTTGGAATCCCCATGCCCCTCGACGCGCTCGTCTCGCTCGTGGTGACGTTCAACCTCGGGATGATCGTCGAGCGGCTCGGAGACATCGACACCGGCCACGCTGAGCTCCTGGATTGGATCGACGGATGGCTGTCGAAGTAGCCGGCCCGGCACGCGAGCAGACGCGGGCGCGCTACCCCGACGAGTCCGGGTACGTCGAGCGCGACGGCGTCAAGCTCTACTACGAGGTGTACGGCACGGGCGACACGACTGTCTTCCTGCTGCCGACGTGGTCGCTCATCCACTCGCGGCACTGGAAGATGCAGATCCCCTACCTGGCCCGCCATTGCCGAGTGGTCACGTTCGACGGGCGCGGGAACGGCCGCTCGGACCGCCCGGAGAGCGGGTACGAGGAGCAAGAGTTCGCCGCGGACACCCTGGCGGTGATGGATGCGACGGCGACCGAAAGCGCGGTGCTCGTTTCGCTCTCGATGGGCGCGCAGCGGGCGATCCTGCTCGCGACCGATCACCCCGAGCGCGTCGAGGGCGCGGTCTTCATCTGCCCGGCGGTGCCGCTCGGCGAGGGGGTTCCGGGTCGCAAGGGTTATCCGTTCAACGAGGAGCTCGACACCGACGAGGGCTGGGCGAAGTACAACCGCTGGTACTGGCTCCGCGACTACCGCGGCTTCCTCGAGTTCTTCTTCTCGCAGATGTTCACCGAGCCGCACTCGATGAAGCCGATCGAGGACTGCATCGGCTGGGGGTTGGAGACGACGCCCGAGACGTTGATCGCGACGCAGCTGCCCTGGATCGGCGAGGAGGAGATGCGCGACCTCTGCGCGCGCCTCACCTTCCCCGTGCTCGTGATCCAGGGCACCGAGGACGCCATCACCGGCCCGGGCAAAGGCATCGCGCTGGCCGAGGCAACTGGCGGCGAGCTCGTGCTGCTCGAGGGCTCCGGTCACGGCGTGCACGCCCGCGACCCGGTCAAGGTCAACCTCCTCCTGCGGGACTTCATCTCGCCTCCTCCCCGCCCCGCGCGGTGGATCCGCGCGAAGTCGCGCCGTAAGCGTGCGCTCTACGTCTCGTCGCCGATCGGCCTCGGCCACGCACGCCGCGACTCGGCGATCGCCGACGAGCTCCGCAAGCTCCATCCCGACCTCGAGATCGACTGGCTCGCGCAGCACCCGGTCACGCGCGTGCTCGAGTCGCGCGGCGAGCGCATCCACCCGGCCAGCGCGTACCTCGCGAACGAGTCGAGCCACATCGAGAGCGAGTCGGCCGAGCACGACCTGCACTGCTTCCAGGCGATCCGCCGGATGGACGAGATCCTGCTCGCGAACTTCATGGTCTTCCACGACCTCGTGCGCGAGGAGCAGTACGACCTCTGGATCGGCGACGAGGCGTGGGAGCTCGACTACTACCTGCACGAGAACCCCGAGCAGAAGCGCGCCGCGTACGTCTGGCTCACCGACTTCGTCGGTTGGCTACCGATGCAGGATGGTGGGGACCGCGAGGGCTTCCTGACCGCGGACTACAACGCGGAGATGATCGAGCACATCGCGCGCTTCCCACGCATCCGCGATCGCGCGCTCTACGTCGGCAATGCCGACGACATCGTCCCCGAGGCTTTCGGTCCCGGCCTGCCGCTGATCCGCGACTGGACCGAGGATCACTACGACCTCACGGGCTACGTGACCGGTTTCGACCCGTCTGTCTTCGCGGACTGCGAGGCGCTCCGCGCGGAGCTTGGCTATGCCGCGGACGAGAAGGTCTGCGTCGTCACCGTCGGCGGCTCGGGCGTCGGCGTCCACCTGCTTCGGCGCCTGATTGACGCGTTCCCGGAGGCGAAGGAGCGCGTGCCTGCGCTGCGGATGGTCGTCGTGGCCGGGCCGCGGATCGACCCGGCGACCCTGCCCGTGGCGGAAGGACTCGAGATTCGCCGCTACGTGCACGATCTCTACCGCCATCTCGCGGCGTGCGACCTCGCCGTCGTGCAAGGCGGATTGACGACAGCGATGGAGCTGACGGCGAACAGCCGGCCGTTCATCTATTTCCCGCTACGCCACCACTTCGAGCAGAACTTCCACGTGCGCCACCGACTCGAGCGCTACGGCGCCGGCCGCTGCATGGACTTCGCGACGGCGACGCCGGAGACGATCGCGCGGGCGATCGCCGACGAGATCGGGCGCGTGGTCGACTACCGACCGGTCGAGACCGACGGCGCCGCGAGAGCGGCGGCCCTGATCGCGGAGCTTCTTTGACGCCAGCGAATGCGGTTGGTGTGCTTGCCATCCGGCGTTCGTAGCCTCCTACTCGCTCCAGTAGAAATACCTGCAAATCGGGATGGCTGGGTTATCCATCTGGACCGCAGACCCGAGCCGGCACAGACTTGTCCGGCTACCGCGGCACCCGAACGATCGGATGTGGAGCGAGTAGCTGCCGACCGCTCTTCAGCGGGGAGCTGTCGATTTCGGCACGCCCCGTTCGTCTCATAGGTGACCATTCCAGAAGGAGGAGCGATGAAGTACATGCTGCTGATCCATCAAGGTTCCGCCCCCACGCCACGGTCACCGGACGAGTGGGAGACCCTTTCGGAGGACGAGCAGAAGGCGGTCTACGACGCGTACAAGGCGATCAACGAGGCTCCCGGCGTCAGCCCCGGCCTCCAGCTCCAGCCTCCTGAGACGGCCACCACCGTGCGGGTGCAGGACGGCGAGACGCTGACCACCGACGGCCCGTTCGTCGAGATCAAGGAGGCGATCGGCGGCTACCTCCTGTTCGAGGCCGACGATCTCGACGCTGCGATCGAGCTCGCCTCGCGGATCCCGGCGGCCCGCATGGGCGGCACCGCTTCCTGCTCACTCCCTACTAC
>JALZOQ010000113.1 GCA_030913835.1 Actinomycetota bacterium
CGCCGTCGCGGCCGCGGCCGCAGCGATCGCGAACGGCTGGAGCGAGTCGCCGATCACGGTGCACATGCCCGGCGGCGACCTCCTCGTCACGATCGACGCAGAGAACTGCGCGACCCTGGTCGGGCCCGCCGAGCGGGTGGATTAGTACGCGCGCTGTGAACGACGATCGCGTCGACCGGTCGGTTCAGACGGACGCACGGGCTAAGCCCGCGCCCTGATGGCGGCACCGCGAGCGGCGCCTTAAGAACCGACGCCGAACTCGCGCAGCGCGTCGTTCAGGCTGGTGCGGAGGTCGGTCGACTCCTGACGGGTGCCGATGATGAGCGCGCACGCGAGCTGAAACGTCCCTGCGGGGAACTCCCGCGGCCTCGTGCCGGGGACGACGACGGAGCGCGGCGGCACGTAGCCCCGGTGCTCGACCGGGTCGGGCCCCGTGACGTCGATGACCGGCACGGAAGCCGTCAGCGCGACGTTCGGCGCGAGCACGGCCTGCTCGCCGACGAGGACGCCCTCCGTGAGGATGCACCGCGACCCGATGAACGCTCCGTCCTCGACGATCACCGGCCGGGCACCGCGTGGCTCGAGGACGCCGCCGATTCCGACCCCTCCGGCGAGGTGCACGTCGGCGCCGATCTGCGCGCCCGAGCCGACGGTCGCCCACGTGTCGACCATCGTGTTGGGGCCGACCCAGGCGCCGATGTTGACGTAGCTCGGCATCATCACGACGCCGCGCGAGAGGAACGAGCCGTAGCGCGCGACCGCGGGCGGCACCACGCGCACGCCCAGCGACGCGTAGTCGCGCTTTAGCGGGATCTTGTCGTGGTACTCGAACGGCCCGACCTCCTGCGGCTCCATCTGGCGCAGGCGGAAGTACCCGAGGATCGCCTCCTGCGCCTCCTCGTTCACGCGCCACTCGCCGCCGACGCGCTCCGCGACACGGGTCTCGCCGCGATCGAGCGCCGCGATGATCTCCTCGACGCGGGCAGGCTCCACTAGAGCGCCTCCTCGAGGATCGCGGCGGCGCGGCGGCACTCGGCTTCGGTCGGGACGAGCGCCATGCGCCAGTATCCCTCGCCGGCCGCGCCGAAGAACGTCCCCGGCGAGACGATGAGCCCGTGCCCGAGCAGCCGCTCCGCGAGCTCAGCCGAGCTCTCCTCGCCCGGGACTTCGAGCCACAGGTACATCGTCGCGTCGCTGGCGGCCACGCGGATTCCTCTCCGCTGCAAGACGTCGAGCAGGATCTCGCGCTTGCGGAGATAGATCTCGCGCGTGCGCGCGACGTGCTCCTCGTCGTTCCAGGCGGCGATCGAGGCGCGCTGGACGAACTCCTGCGGCGCGGTTCCGACGCTCGGCCGGTACTGCTTGAGCGCGGCAATCAGGGGCGGCGCTGCCGCGGCGAAGCCCGAGCGGTAGCCGGTCATCGACGAGCGCTTGCTGAGCGTGTTGAAGGCGATGACGTTCGTGCGGTCGCCGACCTCGAGCGCGGAGTGGGGAGGCGCGTCGAACCAGAGCTCGGTGTACGCCTCGTCGGAGGCGAGAAGGAAGTCGTGCTCGACCGCGAGCTGCGACAGGCGTTCGAGGAACTCGAGGGGAGCCACGGCGCCGGTCGGGTTGTTGGGATAATTGACCCAGAAGATCGCCGTGCGGGCGAGCGTGTCGGCGTCGAGAGCGTCCAGATCCGGCAGGAAGTCGTGGCGCTCGAGCAACGGCACGCGCAGCACCTCCGCTCCGGCGAAAGCCGCGCCGCGGTCCGGCACCGGATAGCCGGGCTCGGTCGTGACCACGAGTCGCTTCTCACTGCCCGGGTCGATCACGAGTTGCGCGAGCGTGAAGATGGCCTCCTTGCTCCCGTAGGTCGGAATCACCTCGGTGCCGGGATCCAGCGCAACGCCGAACCGCCGCCCGACCCAGGCCGCGACGGCATCCCGGAGCTCCGGAAGCCCTTCCGCGAGGGGGTACGCCGAGGTCTCGGTCAGCGCCTCGACGAGTGCGGCCCGGATCGACGGGTCGGTCGCCTCGCGCGGGTCGCCCTTGCCGAAGTCGATCAGCTCGACGCCCGCAGCCGCGAGGCGCCGCTTGGCCTCGTCGAGCTTGACGAACGGGTACGCGCCGGTGGCGGCCAGGGCGGGGGAGAGGCGCATGGCGGCCTAGACGCTACCGCCGGCGAACCGCGCGAGCGCCTCGTAGCTGCGGACGAGCTCGGACACCTCTACGCGCTCGTCACGGCTGTGCGCGTACCTCGTCGCCCCGGGCCCGAAGTTGACCGCGTCGAGGCCGCGGGCGGCGAACTCTGCCACCGGCGTCCACGCCTGCTTCGGCTCGAGGGCGAAGCTCCCCGCGGCTCGAAGCCGTCTGACGAGCTCCGAGTCGGCGGCCACGTGCGCGGGCGGGGAGTTCGCGATGTCCTCGAGCTCGGCTTCGCCGGCCAGCTCCCGGAGCCGGGCCTCGGCATCCTCCGGCGACCGGCTCGGCGCGTACCGATAGTTGACGAGCGCCACGGCTCGATCGGGAACGACGTTCTGCGCGATCCCGCCTTCCATGCCGACGACGCTGACGACCTCGCGGAAGACGAGCCCCTCGACCTCGACGTCCACCGGTTGTGCCGACGCGATCTCCGCAAGGCCGCGGACCGCGCGATGAATCGCGTTGTCTCCGAGCCAGGGGCGAGCCGAATGTGCGCTGACCCCGGTGTAGGCGAGCCGCGCGTTGAGATTCCCGAGGCAGCCGGCCTGGATCGTGTTGTCGGTCGGCTCCATCATCACGACCAGATCGGCGTCGGCGATCTCCGCACACTCCTCGAAAAACCGCGGCAGAGCGCTCTCGCCGGCAGCCAGCTCCTCGCGCGTGAAGAAGAGGTACGCGAGGTCGAGCTCCGGGTCGGTCAGCGTGCGCGCAAGCTCGATCATCACGGCCAGCCCACCCTTCATGTCACTCGCGCCGAGCCCGACGACCGCACCGTCCTCCAACCGTCCCGGGAAGTTCTCCTGCGCCGGAACCGTGTCCAGATGGCCGGCGAGGACGACCAGGGGCCGGCCCGCGGTCCGCTCTCCGAGAAAGAGAACGTCGTCGGTCGCGTACAGCCGCGGCAGCGCGATCGCGTCGGCCACGTAGGCGGCGATCTCCGCCTCTTCCCGGCTCGGGGAGTGGATGTTCACGAGCTCGAGAGCGCGCTGCGCGAGTC
>JALZOQ010000116.1 GCA_030913835.1 Actinomycetota bacterium
GCCGCAGTCGCCCGCTACGGGGAAGGGCTCGCCTGCGTCATCGTCGAGCCCGTCGCCGGAAACATGGGCGTCGTCCCGCCCGAGCCGGGATTCCTGGAAGCGCTCCGCTCGCTCTGCGACGCGTCCGGGGCCCTGCTGATCTTCGACGAGGTCATCACAGGCTTCCGCGTTGCCCGCGGCGGCGCGCAGGAGCTCTACGGCGTCACGCCCGATCTCACCATCCTCGGCAAGATCGTCGGAGGAGGGCTGCCGCTCGCTGCATTCGGCGGTCGCGCCGACGTCATGGATCGCCTCGCGCCCGCGGGCGACGTCTACCAGGCCGGCACGCTCTCGGGGAACCCGCTGGCGACGGCCGCCGGGCTGTCCGTCCTGCGCAGGCTGACCCCTGACGTCTATGCGGAGCTGGAGCGCCATGGCGCGCGGCTCGAGGCGGGGCTCGCCGACGCAGCGCCCGGGGCGCACGTCCAGCGAGTCGGCGCGCTCGCGACACTCTTCTGCCACGACGGCCCGGTGCGCGACTTCGAGGCCGCCGCGGCGAGCGACACGGAGCGCTACGGCTCGCTCTTCCGCCATCTGCTCGAACGCGGGATCTACGTCGCGCCGTCCCAGTTCGAGGCGATGTTCAGCTCGCTCGCCCACGGCGACGACGAGATCGACCGGACGGTCGCGGCGGTTGCGGACTTCTTCGCCGGCTGAGCTCTGGGATGCGATCGCGCTCGAGGCCGAGCGCGAGAGCCCGCTCTGGCTCGAGGCGCTCCGGCCGGCCGGGGAGCAGGAGCGCGAGCCCGGCTTCTCTCTGCTCTGCGAGACCCGTTTCGCGCTCGGCGTCGAGACGATCTACGAGGGCTACCTCGCCCACTACGGCCGGCCGCGCCTCTTCGCGCCCGCCGACGAGGACACTGCTCTGCTGCTCGGGGACTACCTCTACGCCCATGGCCTCGTCCGGATCGCGGCCGAGGGCGACGTCGACGCAGTCGCCGAGCTTGCCGAGCTGATCGCGCTGTGCGCCCAACTGCGGGCTGAGGAGCTGGACGGCGACGGGGCGGCGTGGGCTGCGACCGCTGCGCTACTGGGCCGCGGCGAGCTGGTCGACGCGCGTGCGGCGCTCCGCGACGGGCGCGATCCTGGCCCGCTCAGGCAGCTCGCCGACGCCGCCGCAGGCGCCGAAGCGGTCGAGCGCTCACTCGCCGCGCATCGCCGTCGACTCGGATAGCATCGCCGTCGTGCTCGCGCTCCTTCCGCTCGCGGTCGACGCCGCCGAAGAGGGCAAGAAGGTCATCCTCGGGATGCTCGTCGTCGGGCTCGTGTTCGTCAGCGTGATCGCCGTCGGCGAGCTTTCGCACTACGTTCGCTCTCGCCGCCGCTAGACCGGCGTCGTGTCATAGTTCGTCGCCGCCGTTGCGGCATCTGTTACGTCGTTGACGAACCTCGACGCAGAAGGGTTGAATCCACCTAGGTGAGCGAGCCAGCAGGACGCATGGGGTCTGAGCAGGATCCGCACGTCCCGCCGCCGAGCCTCTGGCCGGTCGGGTTCGCGGTCGGCATCGCGACGACCCTGGTCGGGCTCATCGTCAGTCCGCTGCTGATCGCGCCGATCGGCGGGGTGATCACCGTCGTGTTCGCCTTCCTCTGGGTCCGGGACGTCATGCGGGAGTCGAGCGGGGACTTGGTCGACATCTAGCCCGAGACGCGGGAGGTCGATCCGGCCCGCACTGCCGCTCCCATCCCGGCCAATCAGGGCGAAGCGGCCATGCCCGAGCCGGAAGGAGACGAGCTCGACCGGTTCCCGCGCAGCAAGTTCCTCGAGGGCGCGACCCTGGGTCTCGGCGCCGCGATCGGCGGCCTCGTGACGGTGCCCGCGCTCGGCTTCGCCGTCGCCCCGGCCTTCCTGAACCAGAAGACGCACAACGTCAATCTCGGGCCGATCGGCGACTTCAACGACGGCGAGTTCGTGGTCGCGACCTTCCTCGTCGACCCTGAAGCCGGCGAGGTCTCGCGCCGCACCGCATACGTCCGCAACAACGGCCTGCTCCAGAACCAGCCGAGCTTCACGATCCTCTCCAACCGCTGCGTCCACCTCGGCTGCCCGGTGCAGCCGAACGGGCCCGTGTTCCAGGACCGGGAGAAGGTCCAGAGGCTGAAGGACGGGATCGAGGTGCGCCTGATTCCGACCCTGCCCGCCGGTGGCTTCGGCTGCCCGTGCCACGGCGGCCAGTACGACACCGAGGGGAACCGGACAGCCGGCCCGCCCGTGCGCGCGCTCGACCGCTACGAGTACTCGATTCGCGACGGACGCCTCTGGCTCGGCAAGACCTACAGCGTCGGCGACGTCAAGGGCGAGGGCGCGAACGCGCGGATCGCCAAGTATCCGCTGGCCGGCCCCGGCGAGCACGTGGACGGCCTCGAGAAGTGGCTCTATCCCGTCGACCCGCCGCACGGGTAGCCGTCATGGCCGTCTCGACTCCCCCGCCCACGCGCAAGAAGAAGTCCGCCCGCCGTAAGCAGATCGAGGCGATGATCCTCTATCCGATCGATTGGCTGGAGGAGCGCTCCGGCCTGATCGGCGGGATCCGCTATTTCCTCTTCCGCAAAGTCCCGGGCGACACGAACTGGATGCAGACGCTCGGCTCGGCGACGCTGACCGCGTTTCTCGTCCAGACGCTTACCGGTGTGATCCTCGCGATGTACTACCACCCGACGCCGGAGGGGGCGTACCGGTCGATCGAGTACATCACGAACGAGCTCACGCTCGGCTGGCTCGTGCGCGGCATGCATCGCTGGGGCGCGAGCGTGTTCATCATCCTCATGTTCATGCACATGGGACGCGTGTTCCTGTTCGGCGCGTACAAATACCCGCGGGAGCTGAACTGGATCGTCGGCGTCCTGCTGCTCGCGCTGGGGATGCTCGAGGGCTTCACCGGCTACCTGCTGCCTTGGGATCAGACCGCGTACTGGGCCACGATCGTCGGCATCAACCTGAACGGGACGGCCCCGATCGTCGGCCCCTTCCTCTCCCAGTTCCTGCGCGGCGGCGCGGAGATCGGCCCGGACACGATCGCGCGTTTCTACTCGTTGCACATGCTCCTGCTCCCGGGCGGAATCATGGCGCTGATCGGGCTCCACCTCTACCTCGTGGTGCGCCTCGGTGTGAGCTCACCGCCCTGGTCGCGCGACGCGGCGGGCCGCGAGCGGGATGAAGTCCCGTCGACGAACGGACGTCCTGGGCTGACGCGACCCGGCCCGCGCGGCTCGAGAAACGGGGGCCACTGATGGCCTCCCCGATGAAGCCGATCGACCGCCGGCGCGCGGAGCACCAGCGCTACAAGGAGGACGTCAAGGAGCGCGGGAAGCCGTTCTATCCGTACGCGATGTTCCACGACACGGTGATGAGCCTCGTCGTGGTGGCGACAATCATCGCGCTCGCCTGCGTCTGGTGGTTCACCTCGGGCGAAGATCCCGAGCAGGTCGGTTGGCTCGGCTCGCGCTACTCCGAGCCCGCCGATCCGGGGACGACGAACTTCGTCCCGCGACCCGATTGGTACTTCTACTTCCTCTTCTACCTGCTCCGGATCTTCAAGTGGCCCGAGACGGTCATCCTCGGGACGATCGGGATCCCGACGATCGCGCTCGTCCTGCTGCTGGCGCTCCCGTTCATCGACCTGCGCCGCGAGCGGCGGCTGCTGCGGCGGCCGGTCGCCATCGTCGCGGCGATCCTCACCGTGCTCTCGATGGGCGTGCTGACCTTCAAGGGCGCGACCGCGTCGGAGTCGCTGGCGAGCGAGGTCGTGCAGGCCGTGCCGACCTGGGCGCAAAGGCAAGGCTTCGCCGGGAACCCCGACGCGGTCGCCGGCGCCGAGCTGTTCGCGTCTTCCGGCTGCACCGCCTGCCACACGTACCTCAGCACCGGGTCGGCGAATCTCGGTGCTCCCGAGCTGACCGACGAGGGGACGAAGAACAAGGGCATTCAGTTCCAGATCGACCATCTCAAGTGTCCCTCGTGCGTCACTCCCGGCTCGCCGATGCCGGCGTACAGATCCTTCAGCGACGCCGATCTGCGCAAGATCGCGATCTTCCTCGAGGCCTCGAAGGGTCCGAAGTGAGCGCGGCGGCATGCGCGTCCTCGCCGTCCTAACCCGATGACGGTCCAGTCGGGCCGCCTCGCCCCGGACGAGGTGCGCTCGATGTTCGATGGGATCGCGCGCATCTACGACCCGATGAACCGGATCCTGACCGCAGGGCTCGACGGGCGCTGGCGGCGGCTGACCGCAGCGGCCGTCGTTCGTCCAGGCGACCGCGTGCTCGACGCGTGCTGCGGGACCGGCGATCTCGCGCTCGCCGACGAGCGCGCCGGTGGCACGGTGACGGGGCTCGACTTCTCGGAGCGGATGCTCGAGCGCGCGCACCGGAAGTCCACGTCGATCGAGTGGATCCAGGGGGACGCGCTCGCGCTCCCGTTCAGGGACGAATCCTTCGACGTCGTCACGGTGGGCTTCGGCGTCCGCAACGTCGGCGATCTGGAGCAGGGGCTCGCCGAGCTGCGGCGCGTGCTCAGGGCCGGCGGGCGGCTCGCAGTCCTCGACATCACGACCCCGCGCGGCTTCCTGCGCCCGTTCTACAGCGTCTGGTTCGACCGGGTCGTGCCGCTGCTCGGGAAGGTCCTGCCCGGCGGGAGGGCTTACACCTACCTCCCCGCGAGCGTCCGGCGCTTTCCGGGCGCGGAGGAGCTCGCCGCCCTCATCCGTACCGCCGGCTTCGACCAGGTCGGCTATCGCCTGGTCGCGGGCGGCATCGTCGCGCTGCACACCGGAGTCGCCGCGTGAGCGCCGCGCCCTCTTCGATCGGCGAGGCGCCCGGCCTCGACGCGTACCTGGCCGAGCTCGAGGCGCGCTTGCAGGCGGCCGTGGCCAGCCATCCGGGCGTCGTCGGCTCCGTCGGCGCCGAGGCCCTCTCGGCCGGGGGGAAGCGGCTGCGGCCTCTGCTCGTCTTCCTCAGCTCCGATCCTCGCGGGGAGCCGCCCTATGCCGCCGGGGTCGCGGTCGAGCTCGTCCATATGGCGACGCTCGTCCACGACGACCTGATCGACGGAGCCGAGGTACGCCGGGGCAAGACCGCGGCGTGGTCCGAGCACGGCCCCCTCGCGGCCAAGACGGTCGGCGACTACCTCTTCTCGCGTGCGTTCGCGGAGCTCGCCGGGACGCGCGACCCGGCCAATCTGGCGATTCTCGCCGACGCGTGCCTGAGCCTCGTCCGCGGCGAGGCGCTTCAGCGCCGGCAGCTCCACGATCCGGACACGCCCGTTGAGGCGTACCTCGAGCGCTGCGCGCTCAAGACGGCAAGCCTCTTCGAGGCGGCGTGCCTGCTGGGCGCGGGACCGCCGGGCCGGCACCTCGGCGCCTTCGGCCGCGCGCTCGGGATCGCCTTCCAGATCATCGACGACATCCTCGACTGCGCCGGGATCACGATCGAGACCGGGAAGGTCGCCGGCACCGATCTGCGCGAGGGCACGCCGACGCTCCCGCTCATCCTGGCCGCGCGCGAGGACGAGGTCGTGCGCCGGGCGCTCGCGGGCGGACCGCTGGACGGCGTGCTCGTGCGGGTCGCGGAGACCGGGGC
>JALZOQ010000123.1 GCA_030913835.1 Actinomycetota bacterium
CGTGGAGGACATCCCACTGGGCTAGGCCGACGCACTCGGCGAGGATGCTCTTGCGGTCGCGCGGGCTGGCTTCGGTGAACGCGGCGCCGTCGCCCTGAGCGAGGAACGCGCTCGCCCGGAACGTGGCCCGCGACAGGCCGATGGTGTCCTCGATGAGCTGCTGCGTGGCCGCGGCCGTTTCCCTGGTCATCGGCTCCCATCCCTCCCAGTGGGTCGGCGCGTCCGGGGCACCGCCGATCTCGGTGCGCGCCTGCTCGAAGTCGAGCTTCGCGCTCCCGCGCCCGCCCGCCGAGTAGCTGCGCCGCGCCCGGTACAGGCCGCCACGATGCTCGAACTCCAGCTCGACCATCAGATCGTCGGTCGCGTCGTCGCTGAGGTAGTCGCCCAGGTTCCGTGACGGCGGGCCGAACAGGGCCAGCTCGATCGCGTTCACGACGCTCGACTTGCCGGCGCCGTTCGCTCCGAGGATCGCGAGGGTGCCGGTGGGCAGCGTCAGGTCGAGGTCACGAAACGACCGATAGTTCGCGCAGCGGATCCGGAGCGGGTTCACTCGTCGCGCTCCTCGCGAAGGATGTCCTTCACGCGATTGACCCCGGCAAGCGTCTCGGACGTGTGAGGCTCCAATCGCAGACCGTCCTTGGTCAGGACGAGCGAGAGCTCCAGCTCCGCGGCGAGCTTGACGATGAACGAAAGGCCGGACTGGTCGATCCAGTCGGGAACGACGAACACGTACTCGTCGCCGCGCGCCTCACGGTCGAGGCTGACGTGTGCGCCGTCGAACGCTTCGTGCTCCGTGAGCCGTTCATACGCAGCTTGGAGGGCGTCCGTCACGCGCGCGCCTCTTCCAGATACCGCGCATGACGCACACGCATCCGCGACGCCAACGCCCGATCCACGTCCTGCGCGGCGAGCCAAGCGTCCAACGCCTGCTCACCGTCGACCTGCTCATCCAGGCCAGCCACCCGCGCACGGTCCTCCCGCACCACATCCGGCAGGATGCCGTGCACTTTCGCGGCGCCCGCGTCGAGGATCAGCCTCCTGAGCGCGGCCTGATCGACACGGCGATGCTGCTCCGCCGACGCCTTGTATCGGATGCGTACGATGGCTCCTTCGAGCGGGAACTGCTCCGCGATGGCGGCGGCGATCTCGTCGGTCTCGTCATGGGCGTGGTCGCTTGGGAAGACCCTGCTGGTGAGGTCGGCGTCGACGGTCACGAACCGGCGCGACTCAATCGGGAAGAACCGCTCGCGGAAGAAGCCGACCGCGTCCCATTCGAGTATGAAGACGCCGTGCGCGGTCTCTGCCTCCCCGAAGTTCAGCGGCATCGGCGACCCGACGTAGAGCATCGGGCGCAGTTCGTCCATCGTCGGCTCGTTCAGGAGTTGGGCCTTGTGGATGTGGCCGAGCACGATCGCGTCGAAGCCAAGCGCCTCCAGATCCGGGAGAGGCAGCACGGTTTCGTTCAGCGCGTCGGTCGGCAACCCGTTCGGCAGGCTCGCGCCCGACACCGACCAGTGCGCGAGGAGTACGGCGGGCGTGTCCGCGGGGATCTCCGCCCTCAGTCCGCGTGCGACCTCGAGCAGGTAGTCCGCCGCATCCGCATAAATCGCCTCGCGCGGGCCGCCGTTCCGCGATGCGACGAGGCGGGACACCGGCACCGACGGCAACGTGGCTACCGCGAATCTCGACCGGCGCCACACGCCAGGCTGGCGATGCACATCGACCCAGTTCCGGTAGTCGAACAGCTGAACGGCCGCGTACGCCTCCGCGTTGCGGATGTCATGGCCGGCGTTGCCGGTGATGATGAGCACGTCGTCGAGGAGGTCGACGAAGTCAGCGGCGACCGCCAGTTCTTCCGGCAGGGGACGAGGTCGGTCGAACACGTCACCGGCGACGAGAACGGCGGCGACTTCCTCAGTGCGGGCGAGGTGCGCGATCTGGTCGAGCACGGCGGCTTGGTCGCGTAGGCGGTCGCCGGGCTCACGCCCGAGATCCGCGCCCGCCCCGAGATGCAGGTCGCCTGTCGCGAGGATCTTCAAACCGCCACCTGCGTCCGCGACAGCGTCGTGATCACGACGGTCTCGTGCGGCTGGCGGTCCACAATCCACGCCCGCTGCTGATCCTCCGACCACACGAACCGCTGCATCCCGAGCAGCCGAGTGCCTCCGCGAGGCTTCCGTCCGTATAGGCCGAACCCGGCGGTCTTGTGATCCTGGATGCGTCCCTCGGCGATCGCGAGGCGGACCTCGTCCTCGATCTCCTGGCGGACGTCGCCGCTGGCCCGGGTGTCGTGGAAGCGGCGTTGGAACTGCTCGACGGCGTGCGGCGTCACGATGACGGGCTTCACCCGCGCACCGTCCGGGCGGTGTCGTTGTACGCGCGGATCGCCAGCTGCCGCGCCTCTTCGAGCTTCTGCGGGTCCTCGTCGACGTACACCTTGACCTCGACCTGGGCTTCGCCCTTCGCGTTCATGCCGATCTTCACGCTGGATCGCTGCTCGATCTGCTGCTCAGGCTCGCTCACGCCGACGCCCCGAGCGAAGGATCGGGCGCGTGAACGGTCGCCGCACCGGCCGCAGCGGGCTTCTCGGGGCAGAACTCGCAGGTCTCCTCATCCGCCAAGTCGAGCGCGTCATGGAGCGCCTCGTGGATCAGGCCGCTGCGGTCACGCTCCGCCCGTAGCTCGAACTTCAAGCGGCGCTGGCGGTCCTGGAGCTTCTTCTGCTCCTGCCCTCGCTGGCGAATGACGGCACGGGCTCCCGGCTTGGCGGGGTCGCCGACACGCCAAGGCTTCGCGTACCGGATCGTCCTCAACGTCGGGAACTTCCCCCGGAAACGCCACGCCCGGTCGTCGAGGTAGAGCAGCGCCGGACCCTTCTCGCAGGTGACGACGCACTCCCCGGTGAAGCCGTGCTCGCGCAGCCAAGCCTCGATCGCCGGGATCGCCTCCGGGTAGCGGGCGCGCGTGGTCAGGATGAGGATGTCGTACTCAGCAGCGACTTCGTTCAGCCACTCGATCGCCCCTGGCACGGGCGGGTCTGGCAGCGCGTCCGCCGCGACCCAGCCCGACACGTAGCTGTGGAGGACGCCGTCGAAGTCGACCGCGATCGTGTACCGCTGCGGAGCTTCCGCGCTCACGCCGCCGTCTCCTGGCTCGTCAGGTACTGCTGCAACGCCGCCTTGAAATCAGGCGTCTTCCACGCACCCGCCGCCCACTTCACGTACTGCGCGTCCGTCTCGTAGACGTCGCGGATCGTGCGGCCCTCATGCTTCCCCGACAGGAACCTCGACTCCCCGGCGCCGGCGGCGCGTAGCTCCGCCTGCGACGGTGCTTGGCGGGCGGACGCGGGCGGCTCGAACACAGGCTGGTCGGCGGCGGGCTCTTCCCCGGCGAAGTCCGGCTCAGCCTCCGAG
>JALZOQ010000130.1 GCA_030913835.1 Actinomycetota bacterium
TAGTCGCCCCAGTCGAAGTCGCGGGAGCGGTTCGTCCACAGGCTCTCCTCGAGCTGCGGCGTCTCGTCCTGCGTCTCCTCGCCCGGCCAGGCCAGCATCGTCGCGTCGATCTGCGGCGCCTCGACGCCGTCCATCGTCTCCTCGAGCCGTGCCTGCTCTTCGGTCTTGAACAGCGGATGGTTGTCGAAAGGATCGTCCGCCTGGTACTCCCTGAGCGGCATGTGGTCCTCGAGCAGCGCGTTGCGCTCCTTGAGCTCGAGGTGATCCTGAATCACTTTGGCGAAAATCGACGGGGTCTTTACCGGCATGCCCTCTCCTGCGTTGGGAACGGAAACGTGAAGCGGCGGCAATTGTAACGCCACTGTAAGCGAGGGGAAGCCTTTCCGCGTGAAGATAGTGACAACAGGGACGAACGCTAGGAGGGTTTGGGCGGAATATCGTTCGTTGTCGGGGTGCGATGGTCGTTCCGAGGCAAGAACGCAGGGAGCCCTGATAGCAGCGCTATCGGGGCGACTGAGGACGCCGCCTCGGGGCGAGCAGCGCGGCCCGGCGACACAACTGTATTTCGTCCAAACCCTCCTACCTAGGCGGGCACGGTCGTCTCAGGCGTGCGCTCGACGCGGTCCTTTCCCGCTCGCTTGGCCGCGTAGAGCGCGGCGTCGGCTGCCGCGACGAGCTCGATCTCGCTCAACCCCGGAACGTGCGTGGTCAGCCCGAAGCTCGAGGTGACGCGCACCGCGGCCCCGTCGGGCGTCAGGATGGCACGACCGGCAAGCGTGGCGCGGATTCGCTCGGCGAGCAACATTCCGCCCGACGCATCGGTGCCCGGCAGGAGCAGCAGGAACTCTTCCCCGCCCCAGCGGCCCGCGACGTCGGCTTCGCGCAGCGTCTCCTCGAGAATTCCCGCGAAGGCGCGGAGCACGGCGTCGCCGGCCGGGTGGCCGTACCGGTCGTTGAGGGCCTTGAAGTCGTCGAGGTCTGCGAGCACGATCGTGAGGGGGCTGTCGAAGCGCTCGGCGCGCGAGATCTCCGTGGCCAGCGCGTCCTCCGACTGGCGGCGATTCGCGAGGCCGGTCAGCCCGTCCACGAGGGCCTGCCGCTCGACGACCCGGTGCAGCCGGGCGTTCTCGAGCGCGACGACCGCGTGGGCCGCGAAGGACGTCGCCGTGAGCCGGTCCTCGGTCGGGAACTCGTCACCGAGGAGGATCAGGGTGCCGAAGTTCTGGCGTGAGGCCATGAGCGGCAGCTGGAGGCGCGCCTGGCCCGAAAGGTCGCCGACCTGGACGACGGCTCCGCTCGCCGGGACGAGCATCCCGCCCCTCGCTCCGACCGCCTCGACGGCGGTGTCGAGGATCACGCGCTGCAGGATCTCGGTGTCGTGGGTCGCGGCGAGGGCCTCGCCGAAGCCCGCGATCGCGTCGCGCAAGCGCTCGCGCTCGGCTTCGAGCTCGCCCAGACGAGCCTTGAGCCGCCTCTTCGTGTCGTCCCGCTTGAACATGCCGCTCCAGAACAGTTGTCGGCGGCTCGCGGCCTCGACATGAGCGGGTTTCACCAGGGCCGTCGCCGGTAGGATGAGCAGCGTGGCGATCCCGCTTCGACTCCTCTCCCGCCGGGCCGGCCCGCTCGGGCTCGCGCTGACCGCGTACGACATCTGGCGCCGGCTCCCGCCGAAGCAGCGGCGGCAGATCCTGGAGGCCACGCGCAAGCACGGCCCACGTGTCGCAGCCCGGGTCGTGAACGGCGCCAAGCGCCGACGCTAGGCGCCGACTCGGCGGCGCCGTTTCAGGAGGCGCGGTTCATCCGCGGCTCCGTCTGCGCTCCCCGACCGAGCCGCAACCGGATGACAACTGATGCTCTAGCCCGCTAGCGACTAGCGACTACTAGCGACTGAGCGCTTCGCGCACGATCCGGTCCTGCTCGCGGATGTGCGCGGTGGGATAGCCCTCGCTCGGCGAGGCGCGCCAAGGCCGGCCTGCGTAGCCGAGCCGCACGCCCGCCGGCAGCGCCTCCTCGAGCCGGTGCCTGATTGCGCGGTAGGCGCCCATGTTCTTCGGCTCCTCCTGCGCCCAGACCACCTCCGCCAGGTGCGGATAGCCCGCGAAGAGCCTCGCGGCCGCCTCGATCGGGAACGGGTAGAGCTGCTCGAGACGCGCCACCGCGACGGTCGTCGCCGCCTTCCGAGCCTCGTGGCCGACGATGTCGTAGTAGACCTTCCCCGAGCAGACGACGAGCCGGCGCACCTGGTCGCGGTCGGCGTCCGGGTCGTCGATCACCTGCTGGAACGATCCCTCAGCCAGCTCCACGAGCGCCGATGAGGCCTGTTTCAGGCGCAGCAATCCCTTCGGGGTCATGACGATCAACTGGCGGCCGCTCGGCTCGAGGGCCTGACGGCGCACGAGGTGGAAGTACTGCGCCGCTGTGGTCGGGTTGGCGATCCGGATGTTCTCCTGCGCAGCGAGCTGGAGGAACCGCTCAAGCCGCGCGCTCGAGTGCTCGGGTCCGTTCCCTTCGTACCCGTGCGGCAGGAGCAGCGTAAGCCGCGACGTCTGGCCCCACTTGGCGAGGCCGGAGACGATGAACTGGTCGACGATCGTCTGAGCGCCGTTGACGAAGTCGCCGAACTGGGCCTCCCAGAGAACGAGCGACTCCGGCGCGGCCACCGCGTACCCGTACTCGAAGCCGACGGCGGCGACCTCCGAGAGCGGCGAGTTGTGGACCTCCATCGAGGCCGACGCGTCGGGCAGATTCTGGATCGGCGTCCAGGTCGCGCCGGTCTCGGTGTCGTGGAGGACCATGTGGCGGTGTGAAAACGTGCCGCGCTCCGTGTCCTGGCCGGTGAGCCGGATCGGGATCCCCTCGACGAGCAGCGACGCGAACGCCAGAGACTCGGCCTGGCCCCAGTCGATCCCGCCCTCCTCGAGCGCTGTGATCCGCCGCTCGAGCTGCTTCAGCAGCTTGGGATGGACGGCGAAATCCTCGGGTACCGAGATCAGCTCCGCATTGAGCGCGCGCAAGGTGTCGGCAGGCACTGCTGTGACGACCTCGGCGCGAGCCTCGAGCGGAATCGAGCCGTCGTGGACCTGCTCGCCGCTCTCGAGCTGCTCGAAGAGGGCCTTCAGCTGCTCGTGCGCCTCGCGCATGCTCTGCTCGGCCTGCTTCGCCAGCCCGTCGGCCTCCTCCTTGGTGACCACCCCTTCCTGCACGAGCCGCTCCGCGAACTGCTCGCGGACCGTGGGATGCTCGGCGATCTCCGCAGCCATCAGCGGCTGGGTGTACGCGGCCTCGTCTTGCTCGTTGTGGCCGTGCCTGCGATAGCCGACGAGATCGATCACGACATCGCTCTCGAAGCGCTTGCGGAAGGCGAGCGCAAGCCGGACCGCTGCGATCGCGGCCTCGGCGTCGTCGGCGTTGACGTGGATGATCGGGACGTCGAAGCCTTTGGCGAGGTCGCTGGAGTAACGCGTGGAGCGGCCTTCGGCCGGGTCGGTGGTGAACCCGACCTGGTTGTTGGCGATCAGGTGGAGCGTGCCGCCGGTGGTGTAACCGCCGAGATTCGCGAGGTTCAGCGTCTCGGCGACGATGCCCTGACCGGGGAAGGACGCGTCTCCGTGGATCAGGATCGGCAGGGCGGCGGTCGGATCGTGGACCCCTTCGCGCGTCCCACGGTCCGTCTGCTCCGCGCGAGCCTGGCCCTCGACAACCGGGTCGACCGCCTCGAGATGGCTCGGGTTCGCCGCCAGTGTGACCGTGATTTGGCCGGTCGAGGTCGTACGGCTTCCGTCGGCGCCGAGGTGGTACTTGACGTCACCGGTGCCGCCCTCGGGATCGGCGCGGACCGCGTCGAGCGTCTTCTCGCCCTCGAACTCGCGCAAGATCGTCTCGTACGGCCGGCCGACGATGTGGGCGAGCACGTTGAGCCGGCCGCGGTGCGCCATGCCCATCACGACTTCCTTCGCGCCCGCTCGCGCGCCGAGCTCGATCGCCTCGTCCAGCATCGGCACCATCACGTCGAGCCCTTCGATCGAGAACTGCTTCTGCCCCAGGAAGGCGCGACGGAGGTAGCGCTCCATGCCCTCGACCTCCGACAGCCGGGTCAGCAACAGGCGCTTCTCGTCGTCGGAGAGCGGAGTGCGGTACCGGCCCGACTCGATCGCCTGGCGCAGCCAGACGCGCTCCTGGTGGTCAGAGATGTGCTCGATCTCATAGGCGATCGTCCCGCAGTACGTCTCGCGGAGGCGAGGGAGGACGTCGGCCAGCGTCTCGCCCTGAATGCCCACCCGGAGGACGGAGGCCGGGATGCGCGCTTGCAGCTCGGGCGTGAGC
>JALZOQ010000143.1 GCA_030913835.1 Actinomycetota bacterium
GGTGGAGCGAAGACCCAGCAGTCGCCGTACGTCCCCGGCCGGGACGGTCACCTGCCCCGTCGTCCCCGTGGCTGTGAGCGACGTCGCGCGTCCGGAGCCGTTGACGGTAGCCTCGACGTCCACGAGCCGTCCCGGCACCTTCAGCTTCTTCCTGAGCGTCGCCGCGGTGAATGGGTACGGGCCCCAGTCGTGGTACGGCGAGATCGTGTCGTAGGGATCTGGGACCGAGACGAGGTACGGCACAGGCTTCGCGTTCGGCCAGACGTCCTGGATCGCCGCAGTGCGCCCGCCCGAGCTCGAGTAGAAGTACGTGGTCGCGACCCTGCCCTGGTAGAGCACGACTTGGCCAGCCGTGGCGTCGACTGCGGCGCTCGTCTCGGGCTTTTCACCGTCCACACCACGGTAGACCTGGCTCCGCGTGTCCGAATAGAGGTCGAAAGTCCCGCCGGTCTTGCGCACCGCAAGCGCGTACGAGCGCGCTACGACCGCCTGGCACTTCAGCGCCTCCGCGAGCCACGTGTGCGGCATCTCTGCGGGAACGACGCCGTAGAGGTAAGCCTCGAGACCGACGACGTTGACGACCTGCAGCTTCCCGTCCACGGCCGACACCTGCAGGGAGCCTCGATAGCGGCGGTCGAGCTTCAGCGGCTGGCCTCCCGGGGCGAAGACGAGCGGGCCGGACAGCGCCTTCGCCGGCTTCGCGGGATCGACCTTGACCTTGAGCGCCGTCGTGAGCGTGACTGCGCCGGCCTCCAACGGATAGCTCGTCCCGGTCGCGTCCTTGACCGAGAACGGCACCGCCGAGGACAGGCTGACGCTCTTCGCGCCCGACTTCAGCAGCACGCGGACGCGCGCGACGGGTGCCGGACCGAGGGTGGTCGTGGGGTAGTAGCGGGCGAGGATCCGCGAGTAGCCCCAACCGTGCTGAGCGAATCCGTACGCTCCCCACTGGGGCATTCCGACCCCGTGGCCCCAGCCGTGGCCCGTGATCACGAAGGTGGCGGCGGTGAGCGTAGGCGTCTGCCCGCGCGAGGCCGAGCCGGGGCCTGAGAGGCTGAGCGCGGCAAGGGCAAGGAGGACGATCGTTCGGCGCATGGACAAGACCCCGCGTCCCGGAAGGCGCGGGACCCGACGAGGCTAGCGGACCCGTGCACGTGCAGCGGTTTTTCGTCGGCGCACCCAGCTTCGTCGAGTTTCCGTTGACCCCTCTGAGGCAAGATGACTCAGCGCGCGCAAATGCCAGTCGAGACCGACATCCTGCCGCCCCGCTATCGCGGACCTCAGCGCGTCGGCCGCGGCGGCATGGGCGAGATCTACAGGGCCACCGACGCCACGCTCGGCCGTGCCGTAGCGGTCAAGGTCCTGGCCGAGCGCTACGCCGAAGACGACGCCGTGCGCGAGCGCTTCACGCGCGAGGCGCTCGCGGCGGCCCGGCTCTCGGGCGAGGCGAACATCGTCACGATCTTCGACGTCGGCGAGTGGAACGACCGCCCGTTCATCGTCATGGAGTATCTCGCCGGCGGCTCGCTCGAGGAGAAGCTGCGGAGCGACGGCGCGCAGCCCGCGCAGCAGGCGTGCGAGTGGCTCAAGGACGCGGCGCGGGCGCTCGACGCCGCGCACGGCCACGGCGTCGTCCACCGCGACGTCAAGCCTGCGAACCTGCTCCTCGACCGCGACGACAACATCTACGTCGCGGACTTCGGGATCGCGAGCGCGGCGGGCCTCGACTCGATGACGATGACCGGGACCGTGCTCGGCACGGCGGGCTACCTGTCGCCCGAGCAGGCACAGGGCGAGCGCGCGACGGCGGCCAGCGACCGCTACGCCCTCGGCATCGTGGCGTTCGAGCTCCTGACCGGGACGCGGCCCTTCGCGGCCGACTCGATGACCGCGGAGGCAGCGGCTCACGTCCACGCGGAGATTCCGTCCGTGTGCGACCGCCTGTCGAGCCTCCCGTGCGAGCTCGACCCGGTCTTCCAGCGTGCGTTGGCCAAGGAGGCGGGAGCGCGCTACCCGACGTGCGCCGAGTTCGTCGCCGATCTGCGCCAGGCGCTGCACGAGGCCGCCGGGATGACGCGGCAGCTCGAGCCGGTGCCGCCCGCTCCCCCGCCTGCCCCGCCGATCTTCACACCAGCGCGCGGCCGGCGCTTCCCGCTCGTTCCCGCGCTGCTCGGGATCGCGCTGATCGGCGCGGGCATCCTCGCCGCGGCGCTGCTCACGCGCGGGGGCGACGCGAAGCCGGCCGTGCAGACCTTCGTGCGGACGGTTGTGAAGACGACCCCGGGACGAACCATCACGCAAAAGACGACCGTGACCCAACCGGTGACGGCAGCGCCGCCGCCAACGTCTAGCCCGCCGGCGAGTGCCGGCACGAACGTCAGCCAGGGGCGCCGAGACAGCGACGCCGCGTTCGACCTCATCCGCGCGGGGGACTACACCGGTGCTTTGCCGCTAGCCCAGAGGGCGCTTGCGCAGTTGCGCGGGACCGGCGACATCTACGAGGCGTACGCGAACTACAACGTCGGTACCTCGCTCGTCCATCTCGGGCGCTGTTCGGAGGGCCTGCCGTACCTCGACGCCTCCGAGCGGATCCAGGGCCCGCGCCGCGAGTTCGACCGCGACCGCGCGCTCTGCGAGGACCGGGACTAGCTCCAGGCGGTTTCCGAGACGGGCGCGCGCTGCTTGAGCGGCTCCCACCAATCGCGGTGGTCCGCATACCACTGCACGGTCGCCCTCAGCCCCTCGTCGAAGTCGAAGGCAGGCTCCCAGCCCAGCTCGGTGCGTAGCTTCGAGGAGTCGAGCAGGTAGCGGCGATCGTGCCCGGGCCGGTCGGGGACGATCGTCTTCAGGCTCTGCGGCTTGCCGAGCGCGTCGAGCACGCGGTCGGCGATCTCCTCGACGGTCGCCTCCACACCCGAGCCGACCAGGTACGTCTCTCCCACCCGGCCGCGTTGCAGGGCGAGCTCGATCGCGCTGCAGTGGTCGAGCACGTGCAGCCACTCGCGCTGGTTCTGCGTCGACGCGTAGAGAGGCAGCGACTCGTCGTCCAGGGCGTTCGTGGCGAAGAGCGGAATGACCTTCTCGGGGAATTGGAAGGGCCCGTAGTTGTTCGAGCAGTTCGTGATCGTTACGGGCACGCCGTAGGTCTCGTGGTAGGCGCGCACGTAGTGGTCCGCGGCCGCCTTCGAGGCGTTGTAGGGCGTGCGCGGGCGATAGGGCGAGTCCTCCGTGAAGACCTCGTCGGAGTCGAGCGGGAGATCGCCGTAGACCTCGCACGTCGAGATGTGGTGGAAGCGCTCGACGCCGACCGCGCGCGCGGCTTCGAGGAGCAGCTGGGTGCCGAGGACGTTCGTGCGCGCGAACAGGCCCGGATCGACGACGGCGAGGCTGTTGTGCGACTCGGCGGCGAAGTTGACGATCGTGTCGAGCTCGTGCTCGCGCAGCGTTCGCTCGGCCAGCTCGCGGTCGCCGATGTCGCCGTGCACGAACGCGATGCGATCCTCCACGTCGGCGAGACTCGCGCGGTTGCCGGCGTAGGTGAGCAGGTCGTAGGCGACGATCGCGTCGTCCGGGCGCCGCTCGAGCCAGTAGCGGACGAAATTGGAGCCGATGAACCCGGCCGCGCCGGTGACAAGGAGCCTCACGGCGCAAGCCTAGCCAGGCACTCGCGCAGGCCTTCGCGCCAGTGGGGCAGCCGGGGCGTGTCGGGAAGCTCGCTGCGCAGGACGGAGTAGGCGGGTCGCGTCGCCGGACGGCCGAGCTCCTCGCTCGTGATCCGCCGGACGAGACATTCGAGTCCGGCCTCCCCGAAGATCGCCTCCGCGAACTCCGCCCACGTGCAGTCCCCCTCCGCGGCCACGTGCCGACGGCCGTACGGCAACTCGACGATCCGCTTCGTCGCCTCGGCGAGATGGCCGACGTAGGTGGGCGAGCCGCGCTGGTCGTCGACGACGGCCACTTCGTCGCGCTCGGCGCCGAGTCGCAGCATCGTGCGCACGAAGTTGTGCCCGGTCGGACCGAAGAGCCACGACGTCCGCACGATCCAAGCCTCTTCCCCCGCAGCCGCTTCTCCGTGGAGCTTGGTGCGCCCGTACGCGGAGAGCGGATTCGTCGGATCCGACTCGACATAGGGCTCGCGGTTGCGGCCGTCGAAGACGAAGTCGGTCGAGTAGTAGACGAGCGGCGCGCCGAGCTCGGCCGCGTGCTTGGTGCCGCCGACGTTCACGGCCGCCGCACTCTGCGGGTCGTCCTCGGCCCCGTCCACGTCGGTCCAGGCAGCCGCATGCAGCACCAGCCCGAGGCCGCCAAGCCCGGCCGGCGCGGGCTCGGTCACGTCCCACTGCTCCCGGGCCAGGGCGAGCGCGTCCGGGAAGACCTCGGCGAGGGCCCGGCCGAGCTGCCCGCCGGCGCCCGTTACGAGGACGCGGCGGCCGCGTCCCGTTCCGACAGGATCGGCGATGAGGTGCTCCAGAGATCGACGACGCGTGGGTCGTTCCAGGGGACCCCGTGCTCGTCCGGGGCGGACGGGTCGTATTCCTCAGTCACGAGGTAGCAGAACAGGCAGTCCGTCAAGGCCTCGTAGCCGTGCGCGAGCGTTCCGGGGACGTAGATCGCGACCGGGTTCTCGTCGCCGATGTCCTCCGTGAACGTCTCCCCCGAGTCGCGGTCGAGCACGACGACGCGCACCATCCCCTGCAGGCAGACGAACAGGTCGTCCTGCCCACGCTCGTGGTAGTGCAGCGCCCGGATCACGCCTGCCCGCGACTGCGCGAGGTTCGCCTGGCGAATCGGCTTCGTCAGGTCGCTCGCGCGCGCGAGCTCCGAGAACCACCCGCGCTCGTCTTCGAAGCGCTGCAAAGACAGCCGCTGTATCCCGGCGATCACGCTCGGTTCCCGCGCACGAAGTCGTTCACGGCGTAGTAGGCATCGATCGACTCGCCGGCGTCGCCCCAGAAGCCTTCGAGCACGTCGTACTCCATCTCGCCCCGCTCGACGTACCAGTTGTTCACGTCCGTGATCTCGAGCTCGCCGCGGCCGGAGGGCTGGAGCGTCGGCAGCACGTCCCAGACGGTCTCGTCGTAGAAGTAAATCCCCGTCACCGCGAAGTTCGACGGCGGCTCCTCCGGCTTCTCGATGATGCGCCGCACACGGCCGTCGCCGTCGAGCTCGGGGACGCCGAGGTGCTGGAGGTGAGCAGGATCGTCCTCGCGGGCGAGCAGGATGCGCGCGCCGCTCGCCTGGGCGCGGAAGTTCTCGACCGAGCCACGCAGCGACGACTCGATCACGTTGTCGGCGAGCATCACCACGACGCGATCGCCCTCGACGTAGCGCTCCGTCAGCCCGAGCGCCTCCGCGATCCCGCCCGGTTTCTCCTGGTACGCGTAGAAGAGCCGGTCGATCCCCCACTCGTGGCCGTTGCCGAGCAGGCGGAAGAACTCGCCGGCGTGAGTCCCGCCGGTGACGAGCATGAGCTCGGTCACGCCCGCGCCGACGAGCGCCTCGATCGCGTACGTGACCATCGGGCGGTCGTAGATCGGCAGAAGGTGCTTGTTCGTGATCCGCGTCAGCGGATGGAGGCGCGTGCCGGAGCCGCCCGCGAGGATCACACCCTTCATACCGCGGGCGATGCTACCGCGACGTCCGTGTCGGGCTCGCGC
>JALZOQ010000164.1 GCA_030913835.1 Actinomycetota bacterium
CCGCGCGCCCAGCGCTCGAGCAGGCGGCAGAACGCGAGCGACGACGCCTCGCAGGCGCCGAGCTGCGCGACGAGGCGCCGCGCGCCGCCCCGCTCAGCCGCGTGCTCCTCGAGCACGTCGGCCCACGTCGGCTCGTACCGGAGACGTGTCATCCTCGCCGTAACGGATGCTCGGGTTCCTGAGCGGTCGCAGGCGACGGCGGAGCGGGGCTCCGCCCCGTGCAGCCGCCGCCGGTCAGGGACGCGAGGCTCATACCTCGACCACTACAGGGAGAATCATCGGCCGGCGGCGCATGCGGTCGTAGACCAATTGGGCGATCGCGTCGTGCAGGTGCTCCTGCAGCAGCTTGATCTCGGTCACGTCCCCCGCCAGCAGCTCATCGAGCACTCGCGTCGCCTCCTCGCGCGTCTCCGCAAGCAGCTCCTCCGAGCCGGCGAAACCGCGCGCGATCAGCTCCGGCGGTGCCGTCGCGACCGCACCGTTCGACCCCGCGAGCGTCGCGACCACGATCAGGACGCCGTCCTCGGAGAGCCGCCGCCGGTCGCGGAGCGCGACGTCCTTCACGTCCCCCACGCCGAGACCGTCCACGAACGTCATGCCGGCTTCGATCGTGTCGACGATCCGCGCGCCCCCTGCGCTCAGCTCGACGACCGAGCCGTTCTCCGCCAGCACGATCGACCCGGCGGGCACCCCCGCGTCGCGCGCGAGCTGCGCGTGGGCCGCGAGCATGCGGTACTCACCGTGCACAGGCATCACCGCGCGCGGCCGAAGCAGCGAGATGATCGTCCGCAACTCCTCGGCGCAACCGTGGCCGGAGACATGGACGGGAGCGATCTCCTGGTGGAGGACCTCGGCGCCTGCTTTGGCGAGCCGGTTGATCGCGTCGTGCACCTTGAGCTCGTTGCCGGGCACCGGCTTGGCCGAGATGATCACGGTGTCGCCTCGCTCGACCGAGATGGTGGGATGGTCGTGGTAGGCAATCCGGGTGAGTGCGGACATCGGCTCGCCCTGACTCCCGGTGCAGACGATCATCTGCTGGTCCGACTGGAGGCCTTCGAGCTCGTTCGGGCGGACGAGCACATTGTCCGGGACTTCCATGTAGCCGAGGTTCCGCGCGATCCCGACGTTCTTGCGCATCGAGCGCCCGATGACGCAGACCTTCCGGTTGCACTGAATCGCGACGTCCACGGCCTGCTGGACGCGGTGGATGTTCGAGGCGAACGACGAGATGAGGATGCGCCCGGTGCGCTGCGGGATGATCTGACGGAACGCTTCGCCGACCACGCGCTCGGACTGGGTCATCCCCGGCCGCTCGGCGTTGGTCGAGTCGCCGAGCATCAGGTCGACCCCCCGGTTTCCGACCTCGGCGAGCTTGCCGACGTCGGTCTTCTGGCCGTCGACGGGCGTGTGGTCGAGCTTGTAGTCGCCGGTGTGGACGACGCGGCCGCCCGGTGTCTCCAGCACGACCGCGACCGAGTCGGGGATCGAGTGCGCCATCCGGACGAACTCGACGCGGAAGGGGCCGATGTCGACCGGAGGCGCGTAGGGATCCGCCTCCTTCAGCTCGGCGACGCGCAGCAGGCCGTGCTCGTCCAGCTTCGACTTGATGAGTCCTATCGTCAGCCGGGTAGCCCAGATCTCGGGGACCGGCACCTCGCGCAGCAGGTACGGGAGCGCCCCGACGTGATCCTCGTGTCCGTGCGTGAGGATCACCGCCTTCACGTCCTTCACACGGTCGCGCAGATAGCCCATGTCTGGGAGAACGAGGTCGACGCCGAGATGCTCGTCGCGCGGGAAGGCGAGACCGGCGTCGACGACGACGATCTGGCCGTTCGCCTCGTAGACGGTCATGTTCTTGCCGACCTCTCCGAGGCCGCCCAGCGGGATGATTCGGCAGGTGCCCGGCACGGGGGCCAGTCTAGTTCGGCTAGGCCGTGGCGGTCGCGAGCAGCCCGAGGCGCTCCAGGCAGAGCCGGATCTGGACGCGCTCGGCTTCGTTCGCCTCGACGAGCGGCAGCCGGAGCCCGCCCACCTCGTGTCCGAGCAGGTTCAGCGCCGCCTTGATCGCGATCGGGTTCCCCACGACCTTGAGGATGTCGAGCGCGGGTTGCGTGTCGGCCTCGAGCTGCCGCGCGCCGTGTTCGTCGCCCTCGCGGAAGAGGCGGATCATCTCCTTCACCTGCGGGCCGACCACGTGCGAGTGGACACAGACGCCCCCGCGGCCGCCGAGGCGGACGAACGGAAGGATCAGGTCGTCGTCGCCGGCATACAGGTCCAGCCCGAGAGCCACGATCCGCTCGGCCTGCTCCAGGTCGGCGTTCGCCTGCTTCACGGCGCGGACGGTGGGGATCTGGGCGAGCTGCGCGATCGTCTCCGGCTCGAGGTTGAGCACGACCCGCGCCGGGATGTTGTAGACCATGATCGGCAGATCGCTGACGGCTGCGACGGCCTTGAAGTGCGCGACGATCCCGCGTGGCGGCGGCTTGTTGTAGTAGGGCGTCACGACGAGGACACCGTCGACGCCGGCCTCGCGCGCACCTTCCGTGAGGTGCACGGAGTGCGCGGTCGAGTACGTGCCGGTGCCTGCGACCACGGTCGCGCTCGCCCCCACCTCGTCCACGGCGACGCGGAACAGCTCGATCCGCTCGTCGTCGGAGAGCGTCGGCGCCTCGCCGGTCGTCCCCGCGACGACGAGACCGTCGCTGCCGTTCTCCACCAAGTGCCGCGCGAGCGCGCGGAACGCGTCGTAGTCCACTCCGCCGTCCCCGTCGAACGGCGTGACGATCGCGGTCAGGACCTCGCCAAGCACCGTTCGATACTACTCCTCAGAGGCGGCGAAGCCTGCCTAGAGGGTTTGGCGGAACGTCGCTCGACGACACAGCGCCCGTTTTGTCAAACCCTCCTAGCGGGCGGGCTCGAAACCGGCCGCGTACGCAACGAGCGGTGCATAGCGCGCATGGAGCGCGCTGAGCCAGTCCGCCCAGAGCGCGGCCGCCTCGGCCTCGCCGGTCGCGCCGCGCACGACCGCGGCGTAGATCGCCTCACCGAGGAGCTGGCGCCGCACATTCGCCCGAGCTTGGGCCGCGGTCAGGCCCTGCCGCGCGAGCTCTCGCCGGTACGACCGTTCCGAGCCGCGGAAGTACAACTCCTTGATCTCGGCCAGCCGACCGGACACCTGCGCCGGGGTGACTGCGGCACCAAGCGGCAGCGCCTGCTGGCGCACCTCCGCCCAGTCGACGAGGAAGCGGACGGCCTCGTCCTGGATCCCGCGGTACGCGGCCGACCCCCGCACCGGGAAGCGCACCCCTCGCGTCGCGTAGGCGCG
>JALZOQ010000178.1 GCA_030913835.1 Actinomycetota bacterium
GTCCTCGGCTCCGCGATCGGAGGCTTCCACGGCGTCATGGAGCAGCACGAGATCCTGCAAGAGCGCGGCCCGGAGCGCGTCTCGCCGAACTTCCTGCCGAACGTTCTGGTCGACTCCGCGAGCGGACAGCTGGCGATCTCGCTGGGGCTTCGCGGGCCGAACTACGCCGTCGTCTCGGCCTGTGCAACCGGCTCGCACGCGGTCGGCGAGGCCGCAGAGCTGATCAAGCGCGGCGACGCCGACGTCGTCCTCGCGGGCGGCACCGAAGCGTGCATGCACCCACTGATCCTCGCCGGGTTCTGCGCGATGCGGGGGCTCGTCGCGGAGGAGGAGGATCCGACGCGAGCGTCCCGCCCGTTCGACGCCACGCGCGCCGGCTTCGTGATGGGCGAGGGCGCGTGCGTGCTCGTCCTGGAGGATCTGGACAGCGCACGAGCACGCGGCGCGACCGTCTACGCGGAGGTCCTCGGCTACGGCGCGTCGAACGACGCACACCACATGGCGCAGCCCGACCCCGACGCAATCGGCGTCTCGGAGATGATGCGCGCCGCGCTGCGCCGCGCCGGCGTCGAGCCGGAGCGGGTCGGCTACGTCAACGCGCACGGCACGTCCACGCCCCTCGGCGACGCGGCCGAGACCAAGGCGATCAAGGACGTGTTCGGTGACCACGCGTACTCACTCGCGGTCTCGTCGACGAAGTCGATGATGGGCCATTGCTTCGGCGCCGCCGGCGCGATCGAGGCGATGATGTGCGTGCTCGCGATCCACAACGGCGTGCTCCCGCCGACGATCAACTATCGGGAGCCGGACCCAGACTGCGACCTCGATTACGTCCCGAACGAGGCTCGCGAGGCGCGGGTGGACGTGGCGCTGTCGAACGCAATGGGGCTCGGTGGCCACAACGGTTGCGTTCTCGTGGGGAGGAGCGAATGAGCTTCATCGACGGCTGGGAGAAGATCGAGGCGTACGCGCTCGAGCACACGGAGCCCCCGACCGACGTCCTCGAGCGGCTCGCTGCGGAGACCCGCAAGACGATGGACGCTCCGCAGATGATGGTCGGCCCGCTCGAGGGACGCTTCCTCGAGTTCCTCGTCCGGCTCGCCCAGCCGCGGCTCGTGCTGGAGCTCGGAACGTTCACCGGCTACTCGTCGATCTCGATGGCGCCCGCGCTCCCGCCCGGCGGCCGCATCGTCACGTGCGACGTCGACGAGCGGGCGGTCGCAATTGCGCGGCGGTATGCCGAGGAGGCCGGAGTCGTCGACCGGATCGATTACCGGCTCGGCCCCGGCCTCGACACGATCGCCGACCTCGACGGCCCGTTCGACTTCGTCTTCATCGACGCCGACAAGGACGGCTACGTCGACTACTACGAGGCCGTCCTGCCGAAGCTCGCAGACCACGGCCTGATCGTCGCCGACAACGTTCTCTGGTCGGGCCGCGTCGTCGAGAGCGAGCCGGACGAGACGACGCGCACGATCATGGCCTTCAACGAGCACGTGCGGCGGGACGACCGTGTCGTGGCCGTGATGCTCACGGTCCGCGACGGGATGACGTTGATTCGGAAGCGCTAGCAGCGAGCGCGACCGAGATGAGTGTGGCCGCCTGCGGTCATCGGGCGCCGGCTTCCTTCCCTCGTCCTTCACTGCGAGGGGAGTTGTCGTGGACGGCGACAGCAACCCTCGAACCGGATCGGTAGCTCAGCGTCTTGTTATTCGCCTCGGCGAGTTCGACTACGCGTAGGTTCGCCTCGGTGTGAAGGATCGCCGCCTCGATCAGCAGGCGCACAAGAGGATCGCTTTCGTGACGTGCACGAAGCTCGGCCAGTGACGCCAGTTCACCGAGGTACGCCTCTCGCTGCGCGCTGACGACCTTGACAACCGCTTTGCGGCCCAGGCGCGACGATGCGAAGAGCTTGAGGAAGAAATCGTCTCGGTAGCCGCCCTGTCTGGCGAACGGCGTCTCGAGCCACCGCTCTAGCTCGTCACGGCCGGCGTCGGTGAGCTCGTAGACCGTCTTGTCGGGGCGGGCAGTCTGCGGCACGTCCTGTTTCGTAACGAGTCCATCGCGCACGAGCCTGTCCAGCACCTGGTAGAGGTGTCCGATGTTGAGGTCGCCCCACTGCGGCCCGATCGACTCCTCGAAGTTCGTCTTCAGCTCGTAGCCGTGACTCGATCCGTCGGCGAGCAGCGCGAGGACGGCGTGGTGGATCGGCACGGTGGTCAGCTCCGTTTCTTGACGAAATAGATTGTCGCAATGTAGCGTGCTCGGGAGGATTCGAGCAAGCGCTCATGAGCGATCAGGCACACGACGCAAAGGTTACGACGCTTCGCTCGGACGAGCTACGCGGTGTCCAGGTGCGGCTCGAAGGAGTCAATAAGCGGTACGTAACCGGGAGCGGCACGATCACGGCGCTCGGCGATGTCGGCCTTGCGATCCCGAGCGGGGCGATCGTCGGCCTGACTGGGCCCTCGGGCTCCGGCAAGTCGACCTTGCTCCACGTGGTCGGCGCGATGGATGTGCCGGACAGCGGCCGCATCGACGTCGGCGGCGTCGAGGTGACGACGCTCGATCGCCGGGCTCAGTCGGAGTATCGGCGCACGATCGGATTCGTCTTCCAACGCTTCCATCTCCTGCCGGCACTAACCGTTCTCGACAACGTCGCCGCGCCGGTGCTGCCGTTCAAGACCGCCTTCGACAAGTCCGAGCGTGCCGCCGAGCTGCTTGCCGCAGTCGGGCTTGGCGGACGCGAGGACGCATTGCCATCACAGCTTTCGGGAGGAGAGCAGCAGCGCGTAGCGATCGCCCGGGCCCTGATCAACGACCCGGGACTCCTGCTCGCGGACGAGCCGACCGGCAACCTCGACTCTGCCACCGGAACCGAGATCATGCAGCTGCTTCTCGATCTACGTCGAAGTCGTGGCATGACCGTTTTGGTCGCCACGCACAACGCACTGATCGCCGCACGCTGCGACCGGATCGTCCGGCTACTCGACGGTCGCGTACTCGACGATGTCGAGGTCACTGCCGGAACCGACCCCGACGCGTTGCTTCAGCGCATCGGGCGCGTCGATGTATAGGACGCGGCGGCCCTTCCTCGGGGCCCTGCTCGGTGGCGTCGTCTTCGCTCTGGCCGCACCACCAGCGAACTCGGTTATGTCGGTCGACCGAAGCGGAACGATCGCGTACGCCAGCTTCCCTTCCTTCGGCGATGCTCAGCTCTTCACGATCGATGCGAACGGTCGGAACCGAATTCGCCTCCTCCGCCACAACGGCAGCGACAGCGAGCCGTCATGGTCCCCGGACGGCCGGCGCATCGCCTTCACGAGTACGAGCAAGACTTCGATCCAGGGGATCTTCGTCGCCGACGCGAACGGCCGCCGCGTCAAGCAGTTGACCAGGCATTTGACGCCGCCCAACGATACGTTTCTCGACGCGCACCCGCGCTGGTCACCGGACGGAAGACGACTTGTGTTCCATCGGTACCGCCACAACAGAACGGACCTCTATGTGATCGGCGCCGATGGGCGCGGCCTCCGAAAGATCGGACCGGGCTTCGAGCCTGCGTGGTCGCCGGACGGCCGAAAGATCGCCTTCGCTCTGCGCCTCCGCGAGCTCGGCAACTACGACATCTATGTAAGCAACCCAAACGGCAGCGGCCTGCGCCGCGTCACACGGAGCCCCGCGAACGACATGAATCCCGACTGGTCGCTCGACGGCCAGACCCTCGCCTTCGAGAGCCGGCGGCACGACGACACCGATATCTACACGATCAGAAGCGACGGAACAGGTGAGCGACGCCTAACACGGGCTCTGGACTATGACGTCGCTCCTGTCTGGTCCCGCAACGGCAAGTGGATCGCCTTTGCGAGCCGACGAATAAGGACGCAGTTCGATATCTGGGTGATGAACCGGGACGGATCGGACCAGACACGGCTGACCACAGACCTGAAGGCAAACGACGCGCAGCCCGCCTGGCGACCGCCTGCTCGATAGACCGCCTACTCCTCCGCGAGAACCGTCGGAGGCGTGAGTCGACGTATCTGTGTCAGCGGCGCGATCGAAGCTGCGAGACCGACGCAGATGCCGCCGATCGACGACAAGAAGGCGATCAGCGCGAGGGCAATGAACGGCACACCGAGTGCGAGCGTGCCGACCACGAGAGCGAGAAGCGCACCGAGCCCGCCGCCAAGGAAGCCCAGTCCAAGCCCTTCGAGCGCGACGAGTCGCCGCAGTTGCCCTTCGGTCCACCCGAAGCTGCGAAGCGTGACGAACTCCGGAGCGCGCTCGCGTAGGTTGAGGTAGAGCACGTCGGCGAGAGAAAGCCCTGCCAAGCCGATCGTGACCGCAACGGCGAGATAGTCGACGCCCTTGATGCGCACGAGAATCGCCTGTCCGAGCAAGGTGTCGACGAGCGTCCCCTTGAACGATCGGTTGACCCCGAGAAGAAGCGACAGAGCTGCGACACCTACCAGCAAGCCGAGCATGCCGACAAACGTTCGTGCCGGGAGGCGGCGGAGATTGGCTGCGGCCATCATGGTGAGACTTCGCACGCGTCGCCGTCGGTCCGTGCCGGCGACCTGCGCCTGGACTGCGTCGAGCGGGATGCTGTTTGCAGCGGCGCGAGCCGGAAGGAGGCCGGCAAGCAACGCGAGCAAGACGGCAACGGGGAGCACGAGCAGGCTGCGAGCAAGCGGCATGTCGAGCGCGAAGCCGGACGATAGGCCCGCTGCGACCAACGTGCCCAGCGCTCCTGCGACGAACCCTAGAAGCGCGACCTCTCCGAGTAGCGCGGTGAAGATCGAGCGCCTGGACCAGCCGAGGCAGAGCAGCGTCCCAATCTCGCGCCGCCGGGCTCGCACTGCCGCGAAGGCGCCGTTGGCCACGAAGAACGCGCAGATCACCAGGATGATCGCGGAGAGCGCGAAGCTCTTCTTGTCCACCGCGCGCTGGAAGGCGACGGTGACCCCCTTTTTCGCCCAGCCCTCCTCGAGCTTGAGCGCCGGACGTCCGAACTTGCCCGGCGGCAGGTCGACGACGAGCGTGCGCGGCGAGGAGCCGGCGGTGATGTCGACGTCCAGCCCGGTCCGGTCGCGGATCGCGAGCGCGACCGCCTTGATCCGCGCCTGGCTGAGCGCGTCGGCCCCCGTAACGCCGCTGACACGAATGCGGATGACGCTGAGTGGAGCTTTCGCCTTTCGTCCGGCGCCCTTGTAGTAGATGGGGTTCAGGAACGGCTTCATGCCCTCCAGCGTCGTCAGCAACAGCGGAGGCTGCTGCACGTAGTCGCCGAGATTCTGGGTCGGTAGCAGTGGCTTCCCGCCGAGTGCCTCGCGCGCAGCCTCGTCTGCCGGTTTCAACTCGGGCGGGTAGTACGTCTCCAGCGGGACCTTGGAGAGAGCGCTGAAGCCGGGGAGCTTGCCAGGGTCGTAACGGCCGACGATGCGGAAGTGCGGCGTGCGCACCACGCCATTCCGGCCGATCAGATTCGAAGCGGAATAGCCTCGCAGCCGGCGAAACTGGCGATCCTGGTTGTCGGGAGGCGCGGGGAGAAAGCCATTCTGGTAGTACGAGCTCTTCCAGATGCCGATCGGATTGCGAACGGTAAGGGGTCGCAGAATCTCGTCGGCCGAACCCGGTGTGTAGTCAGTCGGGCTCGGCTCCCAGAACAGAAAACTGCTGGGGCCTTTGTCTCGGGCAAGCCCGCGGTAGATCGCGTCGACCCGCAAGCGTCGCTCGGCGATCTTCGTGCCGGGCAGGTTGGTCAAGAACTGATAACTCCTATTCGAGGCCAGTTGCTCCGGGACAGTGGGCGGCGAAGCTGGCTTAAGCCGCTCGACGTCGACTCGAAGGACGTCGTCCACGAAGGTGCGGCTGCTTGCGATCACGGGGATGTAGTGCCACTTGCTGCCGACCCCGTTCGGCAGCAGGCGCTCCCGGTCGCTGGAGGCGAGATAGCGTCCGGAGACGATCGCGTGGTCGAGATTCAGCAATTTCGCCTCCTGCTCGGGATCGATCGCCGACACGAGCAGCGGGAACATAATGTCCGCGACTGCTCCAACCTTCAGTCCCCCTGGGTACCGTGCATCTGGCTGGTCCGACCCTTCCCCAGGCGAGCGGCGTGAGAAGAACCACAGCGAGTCTCGGTTGGCGAACGGCCCGTCCTCGAACGGCCGGCTTCCGTAGAACGCCTGGTTAAAGAGCAACCGCTCGCCGTTGTTGGCGAGCTCCGCTGTTCCGCCTACGCCGTAGTCGAATACGCCCCGACGTGTGTAATAAAC
>JALZOQ010000207.1 GCA_030913835.1 Actinomycetota bacterium
ACCTCCGGCCGGTCGAGCAAACGGGAGACCTGATCCTGGCTCAGCCGGTTCTGCACGTAGCGATCTTCGAGGATCTCATTGAGCGTTCGCCCGCGTTGATGCTCGCGGATCACGTATTGCGCGACGAGGTCGTCCTTCTGTGAGCGGGCAAAGAGGTTCTTGAACATGTCGCGGAGGGCCATACCGGGCGATTGTATCCTTGTAGCGATGCTGCGTAAGCAGACCTCCGGCCGGTTCGCCGAGCGGGTGGTGCTGGGGGTCGACGACCTCGGCGGCGAAGAGCGCATCGTGATCTGGATCGAGCGGCGACCGGGCGCGGTCTGGGCGGTCGGCCGCGCGATCAATCCGCAGCACCGGTCGACCGTCGATCCTCGCGAGGACGACTACGTCTTCCAGGGCTACGAGTTGGAGGACGCGCTCGAGCAGGCCAACGCATGCCTCGAGGACGACGTTCGCGTGCTCGAGCAGGACGGCCGCGACGGCTCGGGCATCAAGCCGTTCGTGCGCGACGAACTGCTCAAGCCCTTGGAGCGCTGGTTCTTCGGCGAGCGGAGAAAGCCCTAGCGCGGCGCCGAGCCGGGCCACTCCAGATCCGCGTTCGGGATCGGGTCCCCGTGCGGGTCGTGGGTCGGGAAGCCGAGCGCGCGGTCGATCCGCGACTCGAGCTCCTCCGACAGGACGTGCTCGAGCTTGTCGGCCTCGGCGTGGACGTCCTTCACGTTTACCCCGAGCGTCTCGGCGAGGTACAGCTCCAGCAGCCGGTGGTGGCGGATCACCTCGAGCGCCACCTGCTCCCCCGCCGGCGTCAGCGCGACGCCGCGATACGGGGCGTGCTCGACGAGCTCGAGCGCGGCCAGCTTCTTGACCATCGCGCTGGCCGAAGCGGGCGCGACGCCCTGGGCTGCGGCGAGCGCGCTCGTCGAAACGGCGCCCCCTATTTGCTCCAGCTTGTAGATCTGCTTGAGGTAGTCCTGGATCGCGTCGGTCAGCGCAGGCTTGACCATCGCGGAGGAGTGTAGGTGCCCGCCACGGGAATCGAAATGACCCTGTAGCCTCGGAATCCAGATGCTGATCCGATTGGGTCATGGTCCTGATCCCGACGACGCCTTCATGTTCTGGGCACTCGCGGCCGGCGAGATCGACACCCGCGGGTTCGAGTTCGAGCACGTCCTGAAGGACATTCAGACGCTGAATTCGTGGGCGCTCGAAGGGCGGCTGGAGGTCAGCGCGATCTCGGCGCACCTGTATCCGTCGGTTCAAGACGAGTACCTGCTCCTGCCGCACGGCGCGGCGATGGGATCCGGCTACGGGCCGGTCGTGGTCTCGCGCGAGCCGATGACCGTCGAGGAGCTGCGTGACGTCGAAGTGGCGATTCCCGGCCAGTCGACGACGGCGTATCTCGTCCTGAAGATGGTCATGGGCGGCGAGTTCGAGTGCCGCGAGGTGCCTTACGACCAGGTGCTCGACGAGGTCGCCTCGGGTCGCGCCGAAGCGGGCCTCGCCGTCCGCGAGGCGCAGCTCACCTACGCGTCGCAGGGACTCCACAAGGTGGTCGACCTGGGCGAGTGGTGGTTGCTCGAGACGGGTCTCCCGCTGCCGCTCGGCGTCAACGTCGCGCGGCGCGACCTGGGCGACCACACGCTGCACGAGCTGTCGGAGGTCCTCAGGGAGTCGATCCAGGCCGGACTCGCGAACCGAAGCGAGGCGCTGAAGTACGCGATCGAGGTCGGAGGTCGCGGGCTCGATGACCGCCTCGCCGACCGCTTCGTCGGGATGTACGTCAACGAGCTCACGTGCGACTACGGCGACGAGGGACTCCAGGCGGTCCGGGAGCTGTTCGAGCGGGCCGTCGCGGCCGGCGCCTACGAGCGTCCGGTCAGCGTCGAGTTCGTCGCGTAACCGGCGGTGACTCGCGCGGTCGTCCTCTGCGGGGTGCGGACGCCTGTGGGGCGCTACGGCGGCGCGCTCTCAGGGATCCGCCCCGACGATCTTGCGGCGCTCGCGATCGCCGCGGCGGTCGAGCGCTCCGGTGTCGCCCCGTCCGAGATCGAGGACGTCTACTTCGGCGCCGCCAACCAGGCCGGAGAGGACAATCGCAACGTCGCCCGCATGGCCGCGCTGCTGGCGGGGCTGCCGGAGTCCGTCGGCGGCGTGACGGTCAACCGGCTCTGCGCGTCAGGCCTGTCCGCGGTGGTCGCGGCCTGCCACGCGATCGCGGCGGGCGACGGCGACCTGTTCGTGGCCGGCGGCGTCGAGTCGATGAGCCGCGCGCCCTTCGTCTACGCGAAGGCGGAAAAGGCTTTCCCGCGCGGAAACGCGACCGCGTTCGACACCACACTCGGGTGGCGCTTTCCGAACCCGCGGCTGGAGGCGATGTTCCCGCTCGAGTCGATGGGCGAGACGGGGGAGAACGTCGCCGAGCGGTGGGGCGTTTCACGCGAGGATCAGGACGCGTTCGCGCTGCGCTCGCAGCAGCGCTGGGCGGCCGCCGACTCGGAGGGACTCTTCGCCGACGAGCTCGTGCCCGTCGAGGGCCTCGAGCGCGACGAGCACCCGCGGCCGGACACGAGCGCGGAGAAGCTCGCGGCGCTCAAGCCGGCGTTTCGCGCGCACGGCACGGTCACCGCCGGGAACTCGAGCGGGCTGAACGACGGCGCAGCGGCGCTCGTGATCGCAAGTGAGGAGCGGGCGCGCGAGTTCGGCGCAGAGCCGCTCGGCGCTTTCGTCTCGGCCGCGGTCGCTGGGGTCGATCCGCGCGTGATGGGCGTGGGCCCGATCCCGGCGGTCAGGAAGGTTCTCGCGCGTGCCGGGATCGCGGTCGGCGACCTGGATCTCGTCGAGCTGAATGAGGCGTTCGCGTCCCAGAGCCTTGCGGTGGTGCGCGAGCTCGGGCTCGACGAGGACAAGGTGAACGTGAACGGCGGCGCGATCGCGCTGGGTCATCCGCTCGGGATGAGCGGCGCGCGCCTCGTGGTCTCGCTGTTGCACGAGTTGCGCCGGCGCGAAGGACGCTACGGCCTGGCGACACTCTGCGTCGGCGTCGGACAAGGCGTTGCCGCCTTGTTCGAACGACCGACTAGCTGAATCCGCGCCGCCTCGACCTGAACCGTCGTCGCTGACATCTCGTCTCCTGTTTCGGATCCGAAATCGAGTTTCCCGCCGATCGGCCTGTGAAACACGCCATTCTGGATCCACGGCATTGAAGTACAGTCGCGGCGTGGCTGTCGCGACCGAGCGCGAGTACGGGTTGTTCATCAACGGGGAGCTGGTCGAGCCGGCCTCAGGTGAGATTCGCGAGCTGGCCGAGCCGGCCACCGGCGACCCGCTCGCCCGCGCCGCGATGGCCGGCGAGGAGGACGTCGACCGCGCCGTCGAGGCTGCCGCAGCCGCGCTCGGCGGCGACTGGGGCAAGACTCCGCCGAACGAGCGCTCGCGGCTGCTGCATGCGCTCGCCGACGCGATCCTCGCGAATCGCAAGGAGCTGACGGAGCTCGAGGCGCGAAACGTCGGCAAGGCGATCTCGTCCGTGAAGGCCGAGCTGTTCGGCGCGGTCGAGAACTTCCGCTTCTACGCCTCCGTGCTCGGGTCGGTCGCCGGCCGCTCGAACCCCATCGGCGGCTCGCTGCTCTCGTACACGCTCAAGGAGCCGGTCGGCGTCGCCGCCCAGATCGTCCCGTGGAACTACCCGCTGCTGATGGCCACGTGGAAGCTCTCGCCCGCCCTCGCGGCCGGTTGCTCCGTCGTCCTCAAGCCCGATCCGGCCACGCCTCTGACCGCCCTGCGGCTCGCCGAGCTCGCGGCAGAGGTCGGCTTCCCGGCGGGCGCGATCAACGTCGTCCCGGGCGACGGCCCGACCACCGGCGCCTACCTCGTGCAGCACCCACTGGTCGACAAGGTCGCGTTCACCGGCTCGACCAAGACCGGCGGCGAGATCATGCGGCTCGTCTCGGATCCCATCAAGCGGCTGACCCTCGAGCTCGGGGGCAAGAGCCCGAACATCATCTTCGCCGACGCGAACCTCGCCGACGCGATCCCGAGCTCCGCCTGGGCGATCTATTACTCCGCGGGCCAGAGCTGCGAGGCACGCTCGCGGGTGCTCGTCGAGCAGTCGCTCTACGACGACGTTGTGAAGCAATTCGCCGTCCTCGCGGGGCGGATCAAGGTCGGCGATCCGCTCGATCCGGAGACGCAGATGGGCTCGCTGATCTCGACCGCCCACCGCGACAAGGTGCACGGCTTCGTCGAGGCCGGTCGGGAGGAGGGCGCGGAGGTCGTTGCGGGCGGCGAGCCTGGTGACACCGGCGCGTTCTACGCCCCGACGGTGCTCGCGAACGTCGAGAACCGGATGGCCGTCGCGCAGGAGGAGATCTTCGGCCCGGTCGTGACGGTGATCCCGTTCGAGGACGAGAAGGACGCGATCAGGATCGCCAACGATGTCCGTTACGGGCTCATGGCCACTGTCTGGACCGGGGATCCGGCCCGCGGCCATCGCGTTGCCTCGAAGATCAAGGCCGGCACCGTCGGGATCAACATGCCGTACACCGCGTTCCCGGGCCTGCCGTTCGGCGGCTACAAGCAATCCGGCTTCGGCCGCGAGCTCGCCGTCGAGACGCTCGACCTGTACCTCGAGACGAAGAGCGTCGTCGTCTCGACGAGCCCAAAGCCGATCAACCCGTTCGGGCTGTAGCCCACTCCGCGCCTCCTCGTGTGCGCGGCGGCCACGTCGCGCACTTCGCGAGCCTCGTCTTCGGGCTGTTCCTGTTCGCCGCCGGAATCGTCGCGCTCCTCGAGTCGAAGCTCGGGCTGTCTCCCTGGGACGTGCTCAACCAGGGCATCGCGAAGCACACCGCGTTGAGCTTCGGGCTCGCGAACATCGCCGTCGGACTTGTGGTCCTCGTGCTCGCGTGGGCGCTCGGCGCGCCGCCCGGGCTCGGCACGGTCGCGAACGCGGTGCTGATAGGACTTTTCATCGACGGGCTGGTGCGGCTCGGACCGGTCGAGTCGCTCGCGGGGACGGCGCTTGGGGTCCGTGCGGCGCTGATCCCGCTCGGAATCGCGCTGATGGGCGTCGGTTCGGCGTTCTACATCGGCGCGGCGTACGGCGCGGGGCCCCGGGACTCGCTGATGCTCGTGCTGTCCCGGCGCACGGGTCGCCGCATCGGACTCGTCCGGGCCGGGCTCGAGGCGTCTGCCCTGATCGCGGGCTTCGCCCTCGGCGGCACGGTCGGCATCGGAACCCTCGCGTTCGCACTGCTGATCGGCCCGTCCGTCGAGGCCTCCTTTTGGCTCCTGTCGAAGACACCGCTCGCCGCGTGAGCCGTTACCGCTGGACCGTTCTCGCCGCCGGGACGCTCGCGCAGGCGAGTTACTCGGCGATCTGGTTCGGCGTCGCGGTGCTCGCCCCCGCGCTTCGGGACGAGCACCAGCTCTCGCTCGGGCAGGTTGGCGTGCTGATCGCTGCCTCGCTTGCCGGCTCAGTCGTTTCGCTCATCCCGTGGGGAATCGCGGCCGACCGATTTGGCGAGCGGGTCGTGCTCGGCGTGGGGCTCGCGGGATCCGGGGTCGCGCTTCTCGGGGCTGCGGAGGCTTCGAGCTTCGGCTCGCTCGCGCTCCTACTCGCGCTGGCGGGATTGTCGGGAGCGAGCGTCCAGTCGGCGAGCGGGCGGGCGGTCATGCACTGGTTCGACGCCGGCGAGCGCGGACTGGCACTCGGGATCAGGCAGACCGCGATCCCGCTCGGGGGCTTCGTCGC
>JALZOQ010000274.1 GCA_030913835.1 Actinomycetota bacterium
GGACTGGTGGGTGGAGGATCCCCGCTCGCCCGACTACAACCGCCTCCGCCACTTGCCCTGCGGAGCCCGCCCGCCGTTCCGCCAGGAAGGCGGCGACCTGTCGCGCTCGCCGACCGCCTACCGCCACTTCGCCTTCGTCCGCTACAACGCGGGTCCGGTCGTGCCCGGCGCAGGGTCGGGAATCTTCCTGCACGCGAGCATCGGCGAGCCGACGCACGGCTGCGTGAGCCTGCCGCTCGCGCAGCTGCTCACCGTCCTGCGCTGGCTAGGTCCGGCGAGCGCGCCGCTGATCGCGATCGGGACGCGGGCGCAGCTCGCCTCACAGTGATCCTCGCGATCGACCAGGGGACGACCGGCACGACCTGCCTCGTGGTCGACGAGGAGCTGAACGTGCTCGGCCGCGGCTATCGGGAGCTCCGCCAGTCGTTTCCGCGGCCTGGGTGGGTCGAGCACGATCCCGAGGAGATCTGGGCTTCCGTGAGCGACTCGGCGGGCCTCGCGCTCGCCGCGGCCGGCGTCGCTGCGGCCGACCTCGATGCGATCGGGATCGCGAACCAGCGCGAGACGGTCGTGCTGTGGGAGCGGGCTTCGGGACGGCCGGTCGCGCCCGCGATCGTCTGGCAGGACCGGCGGACCGCGGAGCGGTGCCGCGAGCTCGACGCCGACCTGATCCGCGAGCGGACCGGGCTCGTCCCCGATCCCTACTTCTCGGCCACGAAGCTCGAGTGGCTCCTCCGCGAGCACGGCCTCGACCAGCGTGCGCTGGCGTTCGGCACCGTCGACGCGTGGCTGCTCTGGAAGCTGACCGGCGGGACCGTCCACGCGACCGACCGGACGAATGCGTCGCGCACCATGCTCGCGCGGCTCGACGACGTGGACTGGGACGACGACCTGCTCGCGTTGTTCGGCATCGACCGTGAACTGCTCCCGGTGATCGTCCCTTCAGTGGGCGAACTTGCCGAGGCAACGTTCCTGGGCGCAACCCTGCCGGTGCGCGGGATCGCCGGCGACCAGCAGGCCGCGCTCTACGGGCAGGGCTGCCACCTGCCGGGAGAGGCGAAGGCCACGTACGGGACGGGCAGCTTCGTGCTCGTGCACGGCGGCGACGATCCCCTGCCCCGGCCGGAGGGCCTGCTGACGACCGCCGCCGCGGATGGCTACGCAGTCGAGGGCGCGATCCTCACGAGCGGCGCGGCGGTGCAGTGGCTCCGAGATGGCCTGGGCGTGATCGAAACGGCGGCCGAGACCGAAGCGCTCGCGCGGAGCGTCCACTCGACCGGGGGCGTCGTCTTCGTTCCCGCCCTCGCCGGGCTCGGCTCGCCGTGGTGGAACGCCGACGCGCGCGCCCTCGTCGCGGGCATCACGCAGGGTACGACGCGAGCGCACCTCGCGCGCGCGGTCCTCGAGGCGATCGCGCACCAGGTCGCAGACGTCGCTGACGTTTTGCCTGAGCCCCTGACCTTCCTACGTGTGGACGGGGGCGCCACGGCCAACGGTTTCCTGATGCAGTTCCAGGCCGACCTGCTCCAGGTTCCGGTCGAGGTCGCGGCCGAGCCGGAGACGACCGCCCTCGGCGCCGCCGCGCTTGCGGCGGGGACGCCTGCCCGCGTGGGCGTGCGGGCGCGCTACGAGCCGGCGCTCCCCGAGCGCGACGTGGCGAGCGCCCGCGAGGCCTGGGCGGAGGCGCTCCGCCGGGTGCTCTTGTAGCCCTTCACTCGGGCCACGACTGCGAGATACTCGGCGCTCATCCGAAGTCGAGCAGGCGCAATGTCCCACAACGTCCAGGCGTCGTCTGAAGAAGCCCACCGCGGAGGGCGGCTCGTCGTTCTGCGCGACCTTCGAGCCGCGCAGCTTCGTAAGGATCGGAGAGTCGGTCCGGGCGAGCGTCGACGCAGCCCGGCTGCACTTCTTCGACCCCGAGACCCAAGAGGCCCTCTGACGGAGCCGGCTCCTGCGCGCTGCAGCCTCTGCGCCGCAGAGTTCCAGTGCGGGGCTGAAGCGGAGCAGTGCTGGTGCGCCGACGCACCGTCGGACGCCGCTGCGTTCGGCTTCAGCAACAGCGTTCAGGGTTGCGTCTGTCCAGCCTGTCTCGCGGCACCGCTCGCGGTCTCCTGGAGTGGAGGCAAGGACAGCCTCCTCGCGCTGGCGGCGCTGCGGGAGCGAGGCATCGAGCCCGCGACGCTCTTCACCACAGTGAATGCGCGGCATGGACGCGTCAGCATCCACGGCGTGCGGCGAGAGCTCCTGCGCGTGCAGGCGGAGAGCCTCGGCGTCCCGCTCGTCGAGCTCGAGCTGCCTGATGCCTGCTCCTACGAGGAGTACGCGGAACTCGTGCAGCACGCGCTCCAACGCCCGCCGCTCGCGGCTTGCCGGAAGATCGCGTTCGGCGACCTGTTTCTCGAGGAGGTGAGGCGTTCTCGCGAGGCCGAGCTCGCGCAGATCGGACGCGCGGCGGTCTTCCCGCTCTGGCGGCGCGACACGACGCAGCTCGCGCACGACTTCGTGGACGCGGGCAACCACGGGCTCGTCGTCTGCGTGGACGCGGCTCGGCTGCCCACCGCCTTCGCCGGGCGGCGCTACGACCGCAGCTTCCTTCGCGACCTTCCGCCGGCGGTCGACCCGTGCGGGGAGAACGGCGAGTTCCACACGGTCGTCCTCGACGGTCCCCCGTTCACGCGACGCGTCGCCGCGCGAGCCGTCGGTGTCGTCGTGCGCGACGGCCAGGTCTACTGCGACGTAGCCCTTCCGCCAGCCGCCTAGCGCTGCGTCCAGGGCCCGACGCCGCCGAGTCGCTCGACCGCGATGCGCAGGGTGAAACCCGGCGGCGGATCGTCCATCGGCGGGAACTTCGTACCGGGCCCGAGATAAACGTAGGCGAGGCGCTGGAGGAGCTCGGGCGCACCGCCTTCCTCGATCCGGCCGCGGCCGTGGATGACGAGATGCTCCTTCAGCCCCGGCGGGTGGATCGTCGTGCCCTCAAAGGAGATCGAGACCCGCGGGTCGCGCCGAACGTTGCGAAGCTTCTGCTGGCCGCCGCGCAGGTGCCCCGAGACGAGCTCGTCGCCGTCGATCCCGATCCAGACGCACGAGACCTGAGGCGAGCCGTCGCGGTTCATCGTCACGAGGTGCCCGAGCGCGCCCGACTCGATCAGGGCGCGCGCCTCGGTGGGCAGCGCCTCAGGCACTGCGAACCGAGACGACGCGAGCCTTCCAGGCCCCGCGCGGCGCATCCACCTGCACCTCGTCGCCCGTGCCCGCGCCGACGAGCGCCCGGCCTAGGGGCGAGTCGGGCGATACCGCCCCCGAGCCACCGACGCTCGAGATTTCGACTTCAAGCTTCTGGCCGGTCTCGTCCTCGATCTCCACGATCGACCCCACGCCGACCTGTCCGTCCGCGAGCTCAGACGCGTCGACGAGGACGGAATGGTCGAGTTGCGAGCGCAGCTTCCGGATCCGCGCCTCGAGGAAGCCCTGCTCGTTCTTGGCCGCGTGGTACT